>CAUUHU010000001.1:0-50721 GCA_963545035.1 uncultured Candidatus Saccharibacteria bacterium
TAACTCGAAAATATACTGCTCATGATGAAAACAATGAAGCTGGTGAAGGCGACAAAGTTGTTATCAAAGAAGTTCGACCAATTTCAAAAACTAAAAGTTTTACTTTAGTTGAAATCGTGGAAAAAGCCCGAGGTTCAGTAGAATTGAAAGAGGAGGCGTAATGATTCAACAAGAAAGCCGACTTAAAGTAACAGATAACAGTGGTGCAAAAGAAATCCTTTGTATTCGTGTCCTTGGCGGTTCAAAACGCCGCTACGCACGAGTTGGCGATATTATTGTTGCTACCGTTAAAGATGCTAACCCAACTGGTAATGTTAAGAAAAAATCAGTTGTGAAAGCTGTTGTTGTGCGAACTCGCGATCAAATTCGTCGAAAAGATGGTTCAACTATTTGTTTTGATGATAATGCTGCAGTTATCATCGCTGACGACAAAACTCCAAAAGCAACTCGTGTATTTGGTCCAGTGCCACGCGAGCTTCGCGATTTGGGATATAACAAAATTATCAGCTTAGCTCCGGAGGTGCTCTAATATGGCGTTAAATGGAATTGTAAAAGGTGATAATGTTGTAATTATCAGTGGAAAAGATAAAGGTTTGACAGGTGAAGTTGTTAAAGTTTTACCAAAGAAAAACGCCGTTCTAGTTGAAGGTGTTGGTAAAAAACACCGACATATTAAGCCAAGCCAATTTAATCCACGCGGTGGAGTAAAAGACATTCATGTTCCAACTCCAGTTCACAAAGTTAAAAAAGTAGAAGCTAAAAGCGCTAAATCAAGCAAAAAAGGAGATAAATAATGGCTAAAACTACTGTTTATGTTCCTCGCTTGAAAACTCTTTACAAAGACACTATTGTTAAAGAACTCGAAAGCGAACTAGAGCTAACAAATATCCACCAAGTTCCAAAGCTTGAAAAAATCGTTGTTAGCGTAGGAACAGGAAAAAAGAAAGAAGACAAGCGTTTTCAAGAAGCTGTAAAAAATACAGTTACAAAAATTACTGGTCAAACACCAGTAGCGCGTTTGCCTAAAAAATCAATTGCGACTTTCAAAATTCGTGGTGGAATGGGTGCTCCAATTGGTTATAGCGTAACTTTGCGCGGTGATCGAATGTATGAATTCCTTGACCGTCTCGTAAACGTTGCATTGCCTCGCGTTCGAGACTTCCATGGAGTTGGCGCAAAAGGTTTCGACAAAGGCGGAAACTATAACTTGGGAATTTTAGAACAATCAATTTTCCCAGAATTAACTTTCGAAGAAACACAAATTCTTCACGGACTTCAAGTTACTTTCGTAATTAAAAACGAAGGTGAAGCTCATAGTCGAGCATTGCTTGAAAAATTCGGTATTCCATTTGAAAAGAAAGGAAAAGCGTAATGGCTAAAAAATCAATGATTGCAAAAGACTTGAAGCGCAAAAAAATGATTGAAAAATATGCTGCAAAACGCGCCGAATTGAAAGCTGCCGGTGATCAAGAAGGTCTTCAAAAGCTTCCTCGTAACTCAAGTCCTACACGACTTAAGAACCGCGATAATTTTGACGGTCGACCACGCGGTTATATGCGACGATTTGGTATGAGCCGAATCACTTTCCGCATTAAAGCTTCAAAGGGTGAAATCCCAGGCGTAACGAAAAGTAGTTGGTAGAAGGAAGGAGAAAATATGTCATTACAATCAACTGACCCTATTGCCGACCTTCTAACTCGCATTCGAAATGCAGCAATGGTTGGCAAAAATGAAATTCGCGTTCCTTCAAGTAAATTGAAAGAAGTTGTAGCGAAAGAGCTTGCTAAAGCTAATTATATTGAATCTGTTAAGGTTGAGTCAGCAAAACCTCGCGATATCTTGGTGGTAAAAATCGCCAAAGACGGCGAAGCTGCTCGCTTTAATGAACTTACTCGAATGAGTAAACCAGGGCGCCGAATGTATGTTGGCGTAGAAGAAATCCCACGAATTAAAAGTGGCCGTGGAATGGTTCTACTTTCAACTTCAAAAGGTGTAATGAATGGTTTTGAGGCTAAAAAACAACGACTTGGTGGCGAATTGCTACTTAAAGTTTGGTAGTTTAATCCTTAAGGTCAAAATTAAAAGACAAGTCCTTTAAGGGGGGCTTGTCTTTTTGTAGGGTTTATTTTGCTACCTAAATATGCTATAATAATATTAATGTTTGATTCGTTTTTGCATAAAAATATGGGAGTGCCTTATCGACTTCATACTACAAAAATGCGTAGTTCAGGCAATCCTAAGGCTGTAGTAGTCTTTATTCATGGAATTGCAAGCAATGCTGCGATGTGGAAAAAAGCTGAAAGTGAAATTGAGGGTGAATTTGATATTTACGCTGTTGATTTAATCGGTCATGGAAAATCACCAAAGCCAAAATGGTTGGGCGCACAAAGCCTTACTGTACAAGCCCGCGCAGTTCGTAGGATGGTTTTTGCGATGAAAAAATACAAAAAACCTCTATTTTTAGTAGGTCATTCAATGGGGTCTTTGGTTGCTGCTGAATTTTCAAAAATGTACCCAAATCTTGTAGATAAAATATTCCTACTTTCACCGCCAATATATTCGCCAGAAGAAGCCCGTGGGTCAGTTCAGGAGTTTATCCTTAAAAAGAGTTATCAAAAAATCGTTTCGGACCCAAAGGATTCTATCAAGTTTGTAAACACCGCAATTGAAATGGGCGTAGCAGATGTTGAAAAATTTGATTCGCAAGAACAGTTTCGTCCAGTTCGAAGGTCTTTGAAAGAAGCGATTATTCAACAAGATACTTTTACTGTACTTTCGAAAACTGAAACACCAACAAAAATTATTTATGGAGCTTTCGACCCTGTTGTGATCGGTAAAAATATTCGAAAGTTAGGTAGGATGAATAATAAAATTAAAGTTTCGCGAGTTTTAAGCGCACACGATCCAACAAAATCTATGATTTCACAAATTTCGAAAGACATTAATAAGGCTTTAAAGGAGCAAAAATGAGTAAAAAAATTATTTTAACAGGTGATCGTCCAACCGGAAAATTACATATTGGCCACTATGTGGGATCGTTAAAAAATCGAGTTAACCTACAAAATTCAGGCGAATATGAAATGTTTGTGATGATTGCAGACGCTCAAGCATTAACAGATAACGCAAAAAATCCTGAAAAAGTTCGTGAAAATGTTCTTGAAGTTGCTCTGGATTATTTGGCCGCAGGAATCGACCCTTCGAAAACGACAATTTTTATTCAGAGCCAAGTTCCACAACTTCCCGAATTAGCAATGTTTTATGCGAATCTAGTTTCTATTTCACGACTTGAGCGCAACCCAACAGTTAAGACTGAAATTAAACAGAAGAACTTTGGCGAAGGTGTACCAAGCGGTTTTGTGTTCTATCCAATTTCACAAGCTGCAGACATCACGGCTTTCAAGGCGACTCATGTTCCTGCAGGCGAAGATCAATCGCCAATGATTGAGTTAACTCGTGAAATCGCGCGTTCTTTTAATCAAGCTTATAATTCAGAAGTTCTCGTTGAGCCTGAAATTATTCTTTCGAAAGAAGGGCTTGAACGTCGCCTGCCGGGTATTAATGGTATGAATGCTAAAATGAGCAAAAGCTTAAATAATGGAATTTATCTTGCGGATTCTTTCGAAGAAATGCGCGCAAAAATAATGAAAATGTATACCGACCCTGATCATATTCGAGTTGAAGATCCGGGTAAAGTTGAGGGAAATGTTGTTTTTGCATATCTGGATGTTTTTGCTGAAGATAAAAATAAGGTTGAAGAAATGAAAAAGCAGTATCAAAAAGGCGGACTAGGTGATGTTGCGGTTAAAAAATATCTTATTGAAGAAATGGATAAGATTTTAAAACCTATTCGAGAAAGGCGTGAAGAGCTTGCGAAAAATCCTGAAGCTATTTATAAAATACTTGAAGAAGGGAGCGCAAAGGCGCGAAAAGTCGCAGCAGAAACCTTACAAGAGGTTAAACACGCAATGAAGATCGACTATTTTGGAGATAAAAATGGCGAAATTTAATTCGGGTGATATTTTAAAGATTTTGCGAAAATTTAATATCGCAAACGAAGATAATGTTCCGCGAAATATTGAAGAACTTAAAAAGATTTCAGCTGATGAATTTTCAGAAATATTTACGTTTAAATTTAATAAGAATAAATTTTTTGTTATTATTGACGGAACTGCCGAAGACGATGAATTTTATATTCGAGAGATTTTGCGTAAGAATTTTGGTGAAATTGAAGGCCGGTTAATTGAAAACCCGTTAGATTCAATGATGAGTTTTGCAATACCTTTCGAGGGCAAAGATGTTTATCTTTTTCAAAATATTCAGTCAAAAAAGCGTTTGGATGTTTATTTGGCTGAAAAATATCCAGAGTTCTCACGGTCCACAATTCAAAAATATATTAAAAACGGTTTTGTCGAAGTTAATGGAAAAATCGCAAAAAAACCAAAAGATTTAGTTGATGAAAAAACACAAATTTTAATTAATATTCCTGATAAAAGTGTTGAGAAAGTTGATTTTCCAATTATTTTTGAAGATGAAAATGTGATTGTAATTAATAAGCCTCGTGGTGTTTTAACGCATAGTAAAGGTGTTTTAAACGATGAATTTACTGTTGCTGATTTTTTCGAAAGTCGTGGTGCTAAATTTGCAAAAGATACGAATCGTGTTGGTATCGTCCATCGTCTTGACAGAGAGACCTCAGGAGTTATTATTGGTGCTAAAAATGATGAGACCGCAAAAAAACTGCAAAAGCAATTTTCGGAAAGAACTACAAAAAAGACATATCTTGCGATTGTTAAAGGTAGCCTAAATCCCAAAAAGGCAATTATTGATTTGCCGATTGCGCGAAACGGCTCTGCGCCAAGTACTTTTATGGTGCACGCAAAAGGAAAGACTGCTCAAACTAAATATGAGGTTTTAGGTGAGAATAGAGAATTATCTCTAGTAAAACTTACGCCAAAAACTGGCCGAACTCATCAACTTCGCGTTCATTTAAGCTATTTAAAGCATCCAATTTTGGGTGATAGAGTTTATGATAAAACTATCACAAAAGCTGAGTCTGAGAAAAGAATGTTCTTGCATGCTCAAACGCTCGAGATTACAATTCCTCCAAAAAATGGTGAAAAAGACTCACAAAGAATGATTTTTGAAGCTGAAACTCCCGAATGTTTTAAATTAAACCACAATGAATGATTTTTTTAAAAGTACTATTTTAAATTCACATGCCACGATTATCGAAATTCCTCGTGGATATGGTTTTGACTTTGCCCTAAAAAAGATAAATTTCCCAAAAGAAATACAAGTTATTAAAATTGAGCCAACTATCCATGGTACGCAAAAAACTGAAAGTATTAACGTGGAGGATATTGAAAATCTGCAAAAAAAAGCTAAGGTTAAAAGTGTAAAAAAACGCTGTTTTATCTTTATGAATGCAGAAAGGATGAACGAAACCGCTCAAAACAAATTTTTAAAAATATTTGAAGAGCCTACCAAGAATACTTCATTTTTACTTTTAACCGAAAACAAAAATGCTTTCGAAAAAACAATTTTATCAAGGGCTCAAATTTTAAGAATTCCACCAATTTCCAATGTAGATTCATTAAATATACTTAAAAAAACAAAATTAAATGATCAAGATAAGCAAAAAATCCTCTTTTTAGCAGAGGGTTTGCCTGGTGAAATTGAAAAGCTTTCAAATGGTAAAAAATATTTTAATGAACAAATGGAGAATGCTGAAATTGCTAAAAGGTGGTTTATGGGCTCTCGTTTTGATAAAATTTTAGCTATAAAAACCTTGAAGTCAGATAGAGATAAAACCCTAAAGGTGCTAGAAATTCTATTAAAAATAACAAATCAAACCTTTGCTCAAAATCCAAAAGAAAATGCCCTCAAAACGAAAGAGATTTTAAGGTCACTCGATAGAATTTCAAAAAATGGAAATATTAGCTTAATTCTACTCAAAATGGCAATAGCGTAGATTTGCAAAAAAATAACCGCTTGTGATATAATAGTAAGCATGTTAGTGTTGATTTTAATTATCGCATTGAGTATATATATTTTTTGGAAGAAATCTGATGAGGTTCTGAAAAATACATTACCAGATAATCTTTCGGCTAAGATTGATAAGCTGTGGCGAGTTGCTCAAGAAGCGATTATTGATAGAAAGTATCTTCGTGCTGAAAAAGTTTTATTAACTATTTTGCGCTTCGATGAACGAAATGCTACCGCATATAACAGATTAGGTATTATATATGCGGGGCAAAAACAATTCGATGATGCAATCGAGTGTTTCGAAATTGCACAAAGCCTAGAAAGTAGCGCATCGAGTCTGCACAATGTTGGGCTCATATATCTGGAGACGGAGAACTATCAAAAAGCTGCTTTAGCTTTCGAACAAGCTCTTGAGATTGAGGACAATGTACCAACGCGTTATATCGCATATGCTCGTGCGCTTGAAAAACTAGGAAAAGATAAATTAGCTATTTCTGCCTTAGAGAAGGCGGTTGAGCTAGATGAAAGACCACAAACCCTACGAAGCCTAGGTGCTCTATATCTAAAGGTCGAGGATCTTGAAAAAGCAAAAGAAGTCAAGGACAAGCTCGAATCCTTAAAGGATGATCGCAGAGCTTTAAAACAAAATCGAATATCCAATAAGTCTATTTCAACCAAAAAAATAACAATGTAAAATAAAAGGCAGCCAAACGAGAGCTGTCTTTTAAAGTATGAACATTGTATATAACTTGCTAGTTAGTCTTCTTCATGGTGCCGTGAAGCAATAAATAGTTGAGCTACAGACACTAAAATTATTACTGAAGAGACAAACCAGAATTGGCTAGTATTTGGGATATTAAACTCGAAGAATTCACGCAATATAGGTGTACTAAATATAACCGCAGTAAATAGGAGTGTTCCTAATATATATAAACCTCTTCGAATGTTATTATTTTTTGATGGCTTTGACCCTAAGAACACTTCACTTAGGATCGTTGCAAACACACCAAACCAAGCAGTCGTAATTACTACTGTTGCAAGAATTCCGTGCATCATTGCTCTGTTGGTAAACATTCCGCCAGCTCGGACATGTAAGCCAATATAAATAAACGAGATAGCTAGTCCGCTTAAAATCGCAATCGGCAAAATTGCATAAAGTGTATCACGCCAGAAATTTTTTGGATTAATTTTATGTTTAGGGATAGGAGGAAAGAGTGTAGTTAGGACTGTAGGTAATGTTACCAAGATGAAATTCATATACGTAATGTGTCTTGGCAGAAAAGGATAATTTATTCCTGCGATCATCGTAGCAAAAAGAATTGTTACACCTAAGATGATTTTATGAAAAAATAGAATTGCAATCATTTCGATTGAAAGCATAATCCTGTTACCAACTTCAACACCGCTCGGCAAAGAGGTGAAAGAATTATCCATTAAAACTAAATCTGCAACCCGACGAGTTGCTGGAGCTCCGTCAAACATTGAGATTCCCAGATCGGACTTTTTGATTGCTAGAGCATCGTTTACTCCATCGCCAATCATTCCGGTGTAAAATTTGTTTTTCTGGAAAATGCCGATAATTTTTTCTTTTTGCTCCGGTAAGACGCGTGCAAAAATAGTGTTTTCAAGAACCGCTTTCTCGAAATCTTTTTTCGAAAGCTCTTTTAACTCTGCACCAGTAATGTATTTTTCGGCATTCTTAATTCCTGCTTCAGAAGCGATAAAACTAACCGTTCGAGGGTTGTCTCCAGAAATAACACGAATCGAAACACCTCTATTCTGCAAAAATGCAACCGTTTCTTGAACATTTTCGCGTAAAGCATTCTTAAGAGTAATAACCGCAAGAGGTTGAAGTTTTTCAGATTCTAGTAGATCTTTTATCTTCCCGGCTTTATTGAATTTCGCAAGCAAGAGAACACGAAAACCTTGCGACGCTAAATCATTAATTTTATTTACAACTTCGCTAGAATTTATGTTGCTATCTAGATTTTTCAAGATAAATTCTGGAGCGCCGAAAACTATAGATTGTTCATCTGTAGAATCTTTTCGAAAGCTCATTCCGGCGAGTTTTCGTGAGCTCGAGAAAGCCATGTAGTCTGTAATTTTTATATTTCCTTTCGAAGAAAATTCGTTAAGAATAGCCTGTGCAGTTGCATTTTTCTCGGCAGATTCTGAATTTAAAGCGTTTAAAATTTCACCAATTTGTTCTTCGGAGAAGTTTTTATCTAAAATCTCACAAGAGTTAAACTTGATTTCGGGGGAAGTTAATGTTCCAGTTTTATCTGTCGCTAAAACCTCCAATAAGGCCATATCTTCAATGGCAGAAATTTTTTGTGGTAAAACTTTTGCTTGAAGTAGTTTTAAAGATCCATAGGCAAAAAATAGCGAACTCGCCAATAAAAGTCCTTCAGGCACCACAACAACTGCAGCAGATGTAATTGTTTTTAGAATAGTAGTGGGGTCTTCCTTAAAAATAAAGAAATAAACTACGCAAATTATCGCTGTAAGTGCAAGCGCAAACCAGCTTAATCGGGAAATCAGCTTTGAAATTTTTTGCTGAATTGGTGTTAGTTTTGGTTTGTAATTTTTTAGTTTGGCTGTCATTTGACCGGCTTCAGTCTCATCTCCAACAGCAATAACTTCTGCCTCAGCATCGCCCGCAACAACAATAGCGCTCGAAAGGATTTTATCACCAACTTTTTTCGGAATTGAATCACTTTCGCCAGTTAAGATAGATTCATTAACCTCAAAAGAGTTTGATTTAGTAATTTTTGCATCCGCAGGAATTTCATCACCAGTTTTTAGGAAGATTCTATCGCCAGTTTTTAGCTCAGTGAAGAGAACTTCTTCTATCTGTTTATTTCTAAAAACCCTGGCACGGGGAGCGCTCATTAGTTCGATTTTTCGAAGAGTTAAATAAGCACGAATTTCTTGGACACTACCAATAAACGAATTGACTAAAATTACGAAAGAGATAAACCATGCATCACGATATTCACCAACAAGTAAAAGCCCGCCGGCAAGAATAAATATAGCAATCGATATTGGCGAAATGAAATTTCTAAAAATTATTGTACGGATATGTTTCATGTAATATATTATAACAGTTTTTAAATTAATAAAAAACCCTCACTGAGGGTTAGGGTTATTTTCTTGACCGTACACTGAGGCCAACGAGTAGTCCTGGATAAATGGGTTTATCCGGATGATATTCTGAAAACTTTTCTAAAAACTTTTTATTCTTCTGAATGACCTTTATTTCGTTTCTTAATGACTTGGGCGTGTCATCTGGATTGAAGCATTGTTTCCGGCGAAACAGCTCCTTATTAAAGAGCGCAAAAACTTCGTCGTTAGAATAATCTATATCAATATTTTCTGCAAGCCGATCTAGCAGCGTATCAATAACACCAGCATTAATAAAATTTGTCTTAGCTAATAGGTGTGCGTTAAAGCCTGTTTCCGCGAGCCGTCGTGCGTTAATCTTTGGGATTGCGCAAACTAAATAATCGATTTTTTGTGATTTTTTTGCATAGTCTACGATTTCACCAAATAGCTGACTTAATTCTTCTCGAGTGGCTTTATGTTCACCATTACTAATAGTTATAAAGTCAATAATTTCATAAACATCAATGATTCTTTTTTCTTTTTTAACCTTTTTAAAAGATTGTAGAGCCATAGCTGCTACAATTTTTCCTTTTTTTCGAATAAAAAACCACTCATCCCTCGAAAAGAAATCTGTGCGTCTATATGAGCTGCGTTCTTCTTCTAAAGCAGATATGATCTGTTTCGCAATTTTATCTTTTTCATCACCTAGATCATTAAAAGTCTCAACTAGTCTAGCTTTAGGTTTAAAAATTCTCATTATCATAAAAGTACCTCCAAAAATATGAACTATTTGTTATTATATCATTTTTTATGATTTAAAGCAAATATGAGCTTTATTTTTAATGGAAAGTATGTTAAAATCTATAAATAACTTAAAGTCTTAAAAATCATGAATGTAATAAAAATATTTAAACAGTCTTGGTATTATTTCTATAAGAATAAATATGGTTTTTTGATCGGAACTTCGATCTTGCATTTTATGATGTCTATTTTTGGAGTCAATGCGCTTTTTTGGGTTTTTAAATTGATTCTACTATTCTCAAATCAAGAGAATCTCACTAAAGATAATTTTTATTTATTGTTCTCAAATCCCTTGAGTTTTTTGTTTTGTGCAATATATGTTCTTCTAGTGGCGTTTCTGACGTTTATTGAGTTTTTTGTTCTAGTAACTTTTATAAATTCACGTAAAGATAATGAAGGTTTTTCATTGAAAAAAGTTTTTTCGAAAGCATTCTTAAAAATGAGAAGTCTGCTTAGCTTTCAGATTTTCTTTTTTATAGTTTATTTTATATCGATGGTGCCCCTTGAAAATCTAGGCCTTTCTTCAACTATAACAGAAAAACTTCGAATTCCAGCTTTTATTACTGGTGAAATTTCAAAAACGCCCGCCGGATTAATAATGTGCGTTATTTTGTTTATGGTAATTTTTTATATTAATTTTCGGCTAATCTTCACCTTGCCGCGAACAATCCTAAAAGATGAGCCACTCTCAAAGAGTATCAAGGCGAGTTGGAAAGATACCCATAAAAAAATGGCGCAAATACTAATCCCAATCGGTATTTTCGAAATTATTTTTCTTGCCGCAACATTATTTTTTATGTTAATAGCAGTTACAATTCTTGGAGGGTTAAAAGGACTCTTAGGTTTCTTAATTACACAAACAATTTTACAGACAATTTTTGATGCTGCTTTTTTTGCGCTTTCAGTGCTAACGAAAATATCGATCGTGATTGTTCTGTTGGAAGTTTTAGATTCGAAGAATTTAAAAAGCAATCCAAAACCAACTCAGCAAAAACGGCACTCAAAAATTTTTGCACTCTTGATGGTTGCACTTTTGATGGGGGCAACTTTCACTAACGGAATTCAAATCTATTATCGAAAAGTTGATACTAAAATTTTGAAAATCGCACACCGCGGGAATGTTCATGGTGGTGTAGAGAATTCCTTAGAAGCACTTGAATCCGCAAAAAAGATTGGCGCCGATTATGCTGAATTAGATATCCAATTAACTCGCGATAATCATTTTGTTGTTATGCACGATTATAATTTACAAAGGTTAACCGGTCGAAATGCACGTGTTCGAGATTTAACGCTTGATGAAATTAAAACTTTAACAATTCGTGAAAATAATTTCGAAAGCCGAATTCCAACCTTTGAAGAATACGTTAACAAAGCCAAAAAAATAAATATTAAACTATTGGTTGAAATTAAGCCGAGCGGTGATGAACCTGAAGATTTTGCGCAAATGTTTATAAAAAAGTTTCGAAAACTTGGTGTTGAAAAAACTTTCAAAGTAATGTCTTTGGATTTAAATTTAATGAGGAAAATTGAAAAAATCGATCCTGTAATTGAAACTGGTTTTGTGATTCCAATCCAATTTGGCGATTTTGATGATTCTAAAATTGATTTTTACGTGATTGAAGATTTTTCGTATCGTAGCGGTTTGGCGCTTAAAGCACATAAAAAACATCGCAAAATTTTTGTTTGGACACTAAATACGCCAAATGAAATTTCTAGATATCTTCAAGAACCGATTGACGGAATAATTTCGGATGAGATTCAAATGATTAAAGATATCGAGAAAGAAGACCGTTCGAAAGAGCCAATCTTAAAAAGTTTTGTACGACTTCTAAAACTTCGATTTTAAAAAACCGCAAATGAATTAACTTTGCGGTTTATATTTATTTATCGAATCGTTTTTAGATTGATAAATTCATGTTGTAGAATGAATAAATCATAAAATCTTGCGGATAACATAAAGAATTCCGAGACATTGTTTTCCTTAATTTGTTCTTCTGTCGGTTCAAGTTTTAAACAAATTTCGCAAAAAGCCTGCATTAAACCTAAGAAGTTAAGATATTCATCTTGATAAGATTTGCGGTGACTTCTTAAAACCGAAAGGAAATTATTTGTTAGAATTGGAATCTTATATTTACTACTAAACCCATGGATTGCTAAATTCATTTGTTCATGGGTTGATTTCAAAATCCTAATTTTATTTATCTTTCGTCTTCGATATTCAAAAATCGGGAATGGTGAGTCGTAACTTCCCGAAGGGAAGAACATATGATGATTATTGCTTTCCCCCTCTTTTTGCCGTTGAAAATTTTTAGGAAAGTTGCTGATTTCTGTAACAACTTTTTCAAGCTCTTCATTCCAATTATAGATTTTCGAAATATTCGTATATCTACCGATCGAATCTTTCGAAAATATTTCTATTTGGCGGCGGCGGCGGCGAATTTCTTCTAAGATATACCTTTTTGGTTTTTCTTCATATTTTTCTTCAAAATATGCTTTAGTTTCAAAAAAGCGTGCAGCGGGATTTTTTAAAATATCCAACTCTTTTAAAGAAAACCACTTCCAAAATTCACGTCGGTAGTCTGAGTTCATTTGCATATACAAATTGTAATAATAAAACGAAATATTTGAATTAATAAACCCGATAAGTTCGTCATCGATTTTTTTAATGTCGTGATGGTTAATGTCATCAAAAATCTGCAAACTTTGTATTCTACCCACATGAATCAAAGAAATAACAAATATAGTAGCCATTTCTTCGGGTAGTTTTTTGGTAACGATAAGGTTTGTTAGTTCAATCAAAAAACGAGGTGAGGTTTGAGGGAAAAACAACAGCATCACGAGAGCGTTAATAGATTCACTCGAGAATGAATGAAGTTTTTCATTAGAGCGCCAACCGAGTTTTTTATCTGGAGCTTCAGGGTCAATTCTTAACAACAGCAAGATGATTATTTCAATTTTTTGCAAAATATCTTCTGAAGGTTTGTTTGGAATTTCAATTTTACTAATAATTTTAGCACTTTCATCTGATATTTCGATTTCAAGAAATTCTTCGTAGTTAAAGCTAGAAGAAAGCATTTTCTGTCTTTTACTAATTGAAGAAATAACTTTTTCTAAATTATAATAGAACATCGCATCTTTAAGTTTCATAATTTATTCCTCCTATTAAAGTGCGCTAAAAAGTAGATAATTATTATTATACACTTTTTTACAAATATTTCAAATAAAATTAAGTTAAATAAAAAAATAAAAGCTTGAAAAAAAAGTTTTTTTATGCTAAAATTATAAGGTTAATATTAAATGCGAGTGAAATTTGGGAGATTTTGCGCCTCATTTCTTCGGAAGAAATGACCAGCACGAAGCAAACAAACACTCTTTAAATGAAAGGAATAGTTCAATGAGTCGAATCGGAAAACTACCTATTGAGGTTCCGGCTGGTGTGACAATCACGATTGACGAGAACGAGATTTCAGTTAAAGGCGCTAAAGGCGAGCTAACTGTGCCTCATTTGTCAGACGTAACCGTCGAGCTTGACGGCACAACATTAAAAGTTGTTCGAAAAAATGACGAACGCGTAGCCCGCGCACAACACGGATTACAACGAGCCCTTTTGAATAATGCTGTTATTGGTGTTACAAAAGGCTTCGAAAAGAAATTGGAAGTTAACGGAGTTGGTTTCCGTGTTCAAACCAACAATCCACAAGAGCTTGAAATGCAACTTGGTTTCTCACACCCTGTAATCTATAAAGCGAAAGAAGGAATCACTCTTTCTAACGATAAAATGGTTATTACAGTTGCGGGAATCGACAAGCAAGCTGTTGGTCAAGCTGCGGCAGAAATCCGCGCTTTGAAGAAACCTGAACCATACAAAGGTAAAGGTATTAAATATGTTGATGAAGTTATCTTGCGAAAAGCAGGAAAGGCAGGTAAGTAATGTCTAAAGCATTAGCACTTAAGAAACAAAACTTAGCTTTGCGAAAAGGTCGCGTTCGAGCAAAAATTTCTGGAACAGCTGAACGCCCACGCTTAACTGTAACTATTAGTAATTTGCACGTTTCAGCTCAACTTATCGATGATGTTGCTCAAAAAACTCTTGTTTCAGCAACAACTGTTGGTTCAAAAGCTAAAGGTTCAAAAACAGAACTTGCTGCAAAAATTGGTACAGAAATTGCTAAAAAAGCAAAGAAAGCTAAAATTAATACAGTAGTATTTGACCGAAATGGTCGCCAATATGCAGGTCGTCTACACGCCCTAGCGGATGCTGCTCGTAAGGAAGGATTGGAGTTCTAATTATGGCTGAAGCTCAAAAAACTCAGGCTCCACGCCGAAACAACGATCGACACAACGGTCGAAATGGTCGAAAAAACGACCGCCGAAACAATAACCGACGCCAAGAACGCGAAGAAAAGCAATTCGAAGAATTAGTAATTAATATTGATCGCGTTTCTCGTGTTGTTAAAGGTGGACGACGCTTCCGCTTTAAAGCTCTTGTTGTTGTGGGTGACCGCAAAAACAAAGTTGGTGTTGGTGTAGCTAAAGGTCAAGATGTGACTGCAGCTATCGCTAAAGCAACAAATGTTGCAAAGAAAAATATGATTGAAATCGCGCTTGAAGGCGATACAATTCCACATGAAGTTGAAAAGAAAGTAACTGGTGCACACGTTCTTTTGAAACCTGCCGCTCCTGGTACCGGTATTATCGCTGGTGGTGTTGTTCGACAAATCATTGGTGTAACAGGTATTCGAAACATGCTTTCGAAATCTCTTGGCTCAACAAACAAAGTTAACATTGCTTACGCAACAGTTGATGCTTTGAAGAGTCTTGTGCCTAAAGACCAATGGCTAAATGCGCCCAAAAAAGCTAAAAAGGAGACTAAGTAATGAAATACAATGAACTCCAAGTTGCTGCAAATAAAGATCGAATCCGTGCTGGTCGCGGTATCGCTGCTGGTCGTGGTAAAACTGCTGGTCGTGGTACAAAAGGTCAAGGTGCTCGAACAGGTAAAAAACTTCGTGCAACCTTCCAAGGTGGTCAAAACCCACTTGTTCAAGCGACTCCAAAAGCTAAAGGATTCAAATCTTTGCGAAAACCAGCTCAAGTTGTTTACCTTGATCATCTAAATGATCTAGCTGGTGAAGTTGATAACTTCCGACTATTCGAAGAAGGATACATTGAAACTCCTTTTCACAAAGTTAAAGTTATCTCTCGAGGTGAATTGAACGAAAAAGTTACTTTGAAAGTTCAAGCAGCTTCAAAATCTGCTATCGAAGCTATCGAAAAAGCTGGTGGTAAATTCGAAAAAGTTGCTACACCTTTGAAAAAATCAGTAAAAGAAGAAAAATAATCCTTCTTGAAAACATTTAAAACAGCTCGAAAGGGCTGTTTTAAATAATATCAAAATATATCGGTGGCTGTAGGGCTTGATTTTTAGCGTATGTTGGAGTAATATCAGAGTATGAAAGATGTGCGCAAGGCATATTTAAAAAATCATACCACGTAGGTATTGACTTTTTGAACCGCTTATGATACAACTAAAACAGAATTGATAGAAAATTAAAAAATCTAAAAAAACTACTTGCAGTAGAGCATAAGACTTTGAGATAATTTCTTGGAGCCACGATCGGGGCTTGAACCCGAGACCTCATCCTTACCATGGATGCGCTCTACCAACTGAGCTATCGCGGCGAATAAACTATAGTAAATTCTACCATAAAAAGTACTCAGATGTCAATATTATTAAAATAATATTTCCTTTTTCGGATTTGCACTTTTAAACCTTATATGTTAGAATGTGAGTTATAAAATAATGGTCAAAAAAAAGGGGGTCATGAAAACAGTTACAATAATGAAATATCGAATCGGAAATAAATATTTCTTTAAGGTTTTAGATAAATTTGATATTAAAGACGCGGTTGAACGTCTAGATGCGATGATTCAAATCTCCAAACAGTTAGAAAAAGAAAACAAAGACTACGAGCAGCTTTGGATTAAAGAAACAGTTCTGTTTTAAAAATATTTATTCTAGATTATTTATTTTTTACTTTATTGGAATTTTTTGTTGTTTTGTTATTTTTTAGAAAGTTCTTTTTTAGGGCTTCACCAAGAGTCCAAACGATAGAGTTCATCAAGAAGGCAATCAAAGACGAAACCGTAATAAGTAAGATTACTCGACTAATTGAATTTTCGAAAATATTTAAAAAGCTCGCAACGGCAAAACAAAAAAATGCCAAACAGAGATAAAAACGCTGCAAAACAACACGTTCATTGTTTGAGCTTAAAATTTTTTGGATAAATTTCAAAAAGTCATTCATAGCTTAAATTATATCATAACTAAGCTAATATGTCAATCTTTACTTGAAATACTTGCTTTTTGTGAATTCCTGTGATAAAATAAAACAGAACGTAAATAATAAATTTAAGAGAGATTATGGCTAAAAAGAATACGAAACGAAAGATTATTGGCCTTGTAAGCGAAGCTACAGGTCATCGAATTTACTACACTCGCAAAAATACTCAAAATACACCTGAGAAACTTTCTTTGCGAAAATACAACCCAAAGACACGAAAACACGAAGTTTTCACAGAGACTAAAAAATCTCTTGGTCGAAACGAAGTTAAACCACGAAAAGGTTAATAATAAAAGCGCTCGATTGGGCGCTTTTTATTTGTTTTTATTTTTACTCTTCAGAAGCTATCAAATCTAGTAAAGCCGAGACATATTCCGCCTGAGACCACGTGAGCGGCGCTACAGAAAGATGTTTCAAATCGCGCGGATCAATTTGCTCAGGTAGAATCCCTGTTGATGTTTGTCGATCCGAAACCCAGTCCAGAATCTCTTTTGCTTTTAGAATTTCACCTCGAGCAATATAGAATTCAGCACGCCAAAGTGTTGTGATAGGCCAAATATTCGCTTCATAATCATCACTAAAACGATAATAAACATCATTCTCAAAGCGTGGTAGGCCAATTTGGCCATCTGCGTTAAAACGTTTTTCAAGCACATCAAATGCATTACGAAGCTTTTCGCCTTTAAAGTCGAAAAGATTGAACATGAAGGCTCCATAAAAACTTGAAGCATCAATTTTTGAATCCTTCTCGTCATTTGGCCAAATTCCTCGATAAAAATAGTTATTTTCCGGATTAAATAGTTCATTTTGTGCTGAAGTTCGAATTTTCAAAGCTTGGTCTCGCCATTTTTTAGCATCTCGTGCACGATTAAATTGTTGCGCTAAATTTGAAGCCGCATAAAGAGCCGCAAAAACAACCGAGGTCGAATAAGTCGTTGAAAGAAAATCCATCTCCCAAAGTTCATAATTGGGTTTTGGTAAATTATTTTCACCACAAAAATCAACCAAGAAATCCGCAATTGGCTTCACCAAATCATCATAAAATTCATCCAGAATAGAATTGTTGCGAAATTTTTTATAATATTGTGCAAACAAGAATAGAATTCCAGCAGTTTCATCAATCTGAATTGGTAGATTTCGCGTTTCGCCACCCTGAGAATACGGATGCCAACTAGGGCCAAGTTCGCCGTTTGGCAAATATTTGTGCATCATAAAGCCGCCCGGTGTAAGAGAGTTTTTGCAGAAAGTGAAAAATCTTTGTGGTTCATCACGATATCCAAGCCGAATTAAAGGCCAAATCGCAAAAAGCGCATCTCGAGGCCAGCAATAAGAATAATCGTCTCGCGCATAGTTAAGCATTTCACTATCATTACTTGCGATAGGAGCGCCAGTTTTTGCGAGATGAGATTTAACCAACATTAAGCTCTGAATAAATTTTTTCTGGTATTTTAGATCTAGCTTTTTCGAAAAACGCAAAGCCGGAACAAACCACTTTTGCCAAGATTTTTTAGTCTCAAATAAGGCTTTCGAAAAACCTTCATCTCGCATTTTTTGAAAATTCGTTAAAGCAAGCTGGTGGTCATCCGCGCAAGAAATAGAATACTGAAAATTTGCACTTTCGAAAACACCTAAAGAGAAGTTAAAACCAAGCACTGAGTCTGTCTGACCATGCTCGACATTTGAGCCAGAAAGAATTCCATCTTCAGCATCACACCAAGAACCAAGCTTTCCTTCAATTCCAAATAGTCCAACCGTATGCTGGTCAAAATCTTTAAAGCTTTTTTGACTAAAATCGCCACTAACTTTTTGTGCAGAAATAACAAATGCACGTTTCCCACGATAGTGCAGGATTGCCTTTTCATCATTTTCGAGAGGTAAAAATTGTGCTGTATCAGCCAAATGAAAACTGCTGTTAATTGCAAAATTTTGATGCAAAAATAACTGAACTTCACGCGGATAATTCGCAAGATTTTGCACCTGGATTTTGCGCGCAAAAACATCGAAATCACTAACTACAAAATCTGTAAAAGTGATTTTAATCTGTAAATTATTATTTATTGCTTCAGTTTTAGAAATTAGCGCATCTTCAAAATATTCAGAAGAGAATTGCCAGCCACCATTTTGTAACCACGAAAATTCATCACCGATCTTAATGCCGACACGATGAAAAAGATCGCGGCCAAGAGTGTGATTTTCATATCCGTTATCTGGAAAATAAAAATCACTAACCAAACCAAATTCGTTCAAGCCAATATTCAAATTTCCATTACTTAAAATCGCTGTTTTTGCCATTTTAACCTCGCTTTCTCTTAGTAAACATTAAGTTTTTGTGAAGCATTCGCGCAAATATTTTCTTTCGTTTTGGCATTTTTAGGGCTTTCGAAAAAGATTTTTTAAGGATTTTTTGTGTTTCTTGAACTTTTTTAGGCTGTAAAGGCGAAATATCTTTTAATCGAAAATCCATATCTCGCAGAGCATCCATAAAATACAAAAACGCATCATAAGGTGATTTATACGGTGAAAAATATGCATGAACATCGCCATCGTTAAAGTATTTTGTACACATATAATATGGATGATCACTGGTAGTTAGACGCCGCCAATCTTCAACGAGCGCGCCGTTACAAGAATTATAAACTCGCGGTTTTAGAGCATAAAGATATTTCATCGCTTCTTGCTGCATTGAATTACCAAGCCACGCAGTCAGGTCGCGTTCAGTATCCGCCCAGGTAACAGTTTGAGGCATTGAAATTTCTGCAACAGGCTCGGCTTGAGCAGCTTCCGTAACAGTTTTAAAACCATGGTTTGGATTTTTCAACCATTCAGCAACTAAGCTTTCGAAAAAGCCAAAAATTCCAGATTCCTTCCATTGATGCTCGCCAAAGGTTTCATAGTCCATAAAAAGATTAATTATATCACCACGATAACTCGCCGATTCTAGCCAGCTGATGTATTTTTTAGTTGTTAGCGGGTATTCTTCCCAGTTTTGATTTGAAAATCGAAAAGCCAAATCATCAGAAAGTTTATAATTTTTTAAAAGAAGACGAATATTTTTAGTATTTTTTGGTTTATACACAAAATTTGGTGAACGCCACCCTAACACAGGGTCCCAGCCTTCAGTCAAAATTGCTTTAAAACCAAAATCATCCGCCCATTTACCTAAATCATCGTTATAAGAAAGTTCTGTATTTCGGAAAGATGTAGTTTCAACACCAAAAACTTCACGAATCTTCGCTTGGTGTGCGCGAACTTGCGCTTCAAATTCCTCACGATCAAAAAAGAAGGCTAAACTGTGATAATAAGTTTCTGCCACAATTTCTGCTCGACCAGTTCGAACAAGACGCTTAAAACTCTCAAGAACATCTGGCGCAAATTGCTGAGCTTGATCAATAAAAGTGCCCGTTATCGAAAAAGAGAATTTAAATTCAGGATGACGAGCCAAAAGCTTTTCAAGAAGATTATTCATTGGAATATAAGATTTTTCAGCTACTTTTCGAAAAATCTCACCATTACTTTGGCGCTTCAAACCTTTTTCTTCACTGAAATAATCTTTATTTTCACCAACATTAAAAATAGTTTGGTCATCACGAACTCGCCACGGCTGATGAACATGGAGATATAGAACAATTGATTTTTTAGCCATTTTTTTCCTCTGTTAGATGTATAAATTCATCCATAATTTGATCAGCAATGTCGCTCCAAGAAATTTTATTATATTCTTTTCGGACACCTTTTTTAAGGTTGTCTAGAAGTTTTTTATTTACCGAAACCTCATAGATTTGATTTGCAAGTTTTTTAGTGTCCCAAAAATCATAACGCAAAATATTTTGCAAAACTTCGCCAACGCCAGATTGTTTCGAGATAATTAACGCATTATTGAAGTGTGCCGCCTCAAGAGCCGTTAATCCAAAAGGCTCATTCACCGAACTCATCACGAAAACATCGGCAACCCCATAAGCATCACGCCATTTATCTCCGCGCAAAAAGCCGGTAAAGAAAATTTTATCCGCAATTCTAAAATCGCTAGCCATCCTAATAAGCTCATTACGTTGCTCGCCATCGCCAACAAGAAGAAGAGCGATTTTCGGATTCCTTGAAGCCGCTTCGGCCATAGCTCTCATTAAATATGTTAAACCCTTTTGAACAGTAAAACGAGTTAAAGTCATTACAACAGTATAACCTTGCGATTTTAAGTATTCAAGATAACGATAAGTTCGCTCGTCGTAATCTTGTGGGCTCGCAAGCGTTGAAGTTTCAATCGCATTATAAACAACCTCGACTTTTTCTGGAGCTATTTTGTATTTATCAATTATTACATCTCGTGTGTTTTTCGAAACAGCAAAAACTTTATCTGAATTGCAAATGCCAGCATATTCAATATCGTGAATCTGTCGATTACCATAAGCTCCGCCCGAACGGTCAAATTCCGTTGCGTGAATATGCGTAACAAGTGGAGCACCCGTAATCTCGCGCGCCAGCATTCCAGCCTCCATCGTAAGCCAATCATGCGCATGAATAACATCCGGCTTATTTTCTGGAACACTCAAATATTCATGAATAAATTCGCAATATTCTTTTTGAATCGAACGAATGTCCGGCAAAAAACTACCTACATTGTGGCTCGACCGTGACCAATGTGGTACATCATAAGCCCCAGCGCCAAATTTATGAATTTCAGAAAAATTCGTAGCATTTAGCACTTTCATGAAATCAATTTCGGTATGTTTGTTTTTATACGGAACGACAAATTCAATTTTAGCGCCATCTTCAGCTAGCGCTTTTGCCATATAAAAACAAGCTACACCTAAACCACCGCTGTTATGAGGAGGAAGCTCCCACCCGAGCATTAGAATTTTCATTTTTTGCCTTTACGTTTAAAATTTACATTTCTATTTTAACAAATTTAAGAGAAAAGCGCAAGCGGTTTAGTTATCGTTTTACTTTAAATTAAATACTTGGCGAAAATTGTTTCATTTCTTTTACGCAAGTTTTATAATTTGGGCAATATTTTTCAACTTCTTGCCAAAATTTAGACGAATGATTCATTTGCCGAGTATGACAAAGTTCGTGAATAATTACATAATCAATCAAATGGTGTGGCAAATTCATTAACGCGATATTTAGAGAAATCGTTCCGCTAGAAGAGCATGAACCCCACCGCGTTCCAGTGTGCGAAAAGCGCAACTTCTCAAAATTAAAATCATATTTTTCCGCCAAAAAGCTAATTCGGCGCGGCAAATATGCCTTAGCTTGCTTTCGAAGAATTTTCGATACGGTTTTGCGAATTTCTGATTGAACGAGTGGATTTTCGAAAGCCAACTCTTGCGGGATTTGCACCAAAATCTGATTTCCTTCATTTGAAATTTTAATTTCTTCACCCGAAAATTTTCGCAAAAAAAGTGTGTGCGTTTTGCCAATTAAATCTCCGTCTTGATAAGAATTTTTAGCGTTATGCGTTGCGAGCATTTTTCGAATTTCATCTCGATTGCCGTTAACAAGCCGTCGAACGGCAAATTCTGGCGAATAATAGGGGATTGATGCGCGCAATTTTCCATCAACGCCGACAGAAAGTTTTACAGAGCGAGCGAGTTTGTTTTTTCGAACTTTAATTTCACCAAACTCTTTATCGACTATAGACATAAAAATATTATAGCACTCTTAAAAAGAGTTAGCGAGAATTATTCTTAGATTTTTGAGATTCTAATTTTTGAAGCTTTGATTTTTTTCGTGAAATTGCAAAGATTAGAGCAAGAGCGAAATGGATTGGGTAAAACCAGAAAAATAAATTTATCATTATCGCTGCGCATACATAACCTGCTACCGCACCAGAGCAATCTGAATTTAGGACCTTTATAGTATTGCTAATTATTACGAATAAAGATGGAATCATAAAGAATGAAATAAGCATAAAATTTACAAAAATAAAGTTTTCTTTTTTAACTTTTTTGGCTATAAAAAAGGATATAATCCATAAAATAAAACCACCAAATATAAAAGATGCAAAAAATTCTATAATTAAAATTATTATATGACCTAAAATTATATGACCCATAACATAACCACTATACACTAAGATAAAACAAAAAACAACGACAAAATAAAAAACACCATTTCTGGTGCAAAAAGGCAAATTTGGCACGGGCAGAGAGATTCGAACTCCCGACACCAGGTTTTGGAGACCTGTGCTCTACCAACTGAGCTATGCCCGTATGAAACTATTTTAGCATAAAAAAGTTGAAAAGTGAAGAGCTTTTTGATTATTTTCCGTATCTATTGACAAAAAGTATCTTTTGTGGTAGAATACTAATTAGTTAAAAGCTTACTTTCGAAATTGAGCTTTTAGCTCGTATTTTACAAAGTTGGCTTTTACTGAAAATTCTATTTCATACTAAGGAGGGCATAATTATGCCAGCAGCTATTGTTAATTGGAAGGAAAGTTTCCCGCGTCCGCATTTTGAGAGTGGGATGCTTGACCCAAAACTTTCAAGTTCTGAAGTTTGTGAAAAACTCGAAAAAGCATATGTTAAAAACGATACAGCAAACTTGATCGAATTTTTGGCTTATGCGGAAGTTTTTCATTTGCTCGTTAAAGAAAAACGCAAATTCTTCAAAAAGATTGAAGAAGAGTGGCCATTATGCCAAAAAGAATATCCCCATCTCGGGAATAAATTTAATTATTTGAACGGAATCTATAATAGTAACCATATTTTGCGAACCGACAGTATGCAAATCGCAAATAGGTCTGCTATACTTGCAGAATTTTCGAACAAATATTGAGCCAACTAAAATAAGCCCGAAATAATCGGGCTTTTTCTTTTTTCGTTTTTTATTCAGCGAACTGTGAGTTATATAGCTTGGCATAGGCGCCATTTTTCGAAAGCAATTCTTTATGGGAACCTTGCTCAACAATGTTTCCGTGCTCCAAAACTAGAATTAAATCAGCATTTCGAATTGTCGAAAGGCGGTGCGCGATCACGAAACTTGTGCGGCCATGCGTTAGATTATCCATCGCTGATTGAATAGCAACCTCTGTTCGCGTATCAACAGAGCTGGTTGCTTCATCAAGAATCAACATTGGAGAATCCGCTAGAATTGCACGTGCAATCGTAAGGAGCTGTTTTTCGCCAGCTGAGACATTATCGATATCTTCAGAAATAATCGTATCGTATCCTTGCGGTAAAGTTCGAATAAAGTGATCTGCATGAGCAGCTTTTGCGGCCTCAACAATTTCTTCACGAGTAGCGTCAGGCTTTCCGTAAGCCAAGTTTTCTGCAATCGTGCCGTTGAACAACCATGTATCTTGTAGAACCATTCCAAAAAGCGAACGAACATCATGACGCGACATTTTCGAAGTGTCAATTCCGTCAATTGTAATTTTTCCGCTATCGATATCATAAAATCGCATCAAAAGATTCACGAGTGTAGTTTTTCCGGCACCGGTTGGGCCAACAATCGCCACATTTGAGCGTGGTGCAATTTTCGTACTAAAATTAGTGATGATTGGCTTGTTTTTCGAATATGAGAAATTAACTTTCGAAAATTCTACCGCACCGTTAACTTCTTTTGGTAATGTTTTTGAGATTTCAACAAAAGTTTCTTCTTCAGCATCAAGGAAGCCAAAAACTCGTTCACAAGCCGCAACAACGGTTTGAACACTTGTCATTGAGTTTGCAATGTTCGAAATTGGCTGTGTGAATCGACTCATATATTGCATAAAGGCCGTAATATCACCGATCGTCATTTGGCCATTCACTGCACGCACACCACCAACAACCACTACAGTTAGCGTAGAAATATTATTCACAAAGCCCATGATTGGATAGAGAAGCCCGCCAAAGAATTGCGACTTCCAAGATGAATTATACATTTTATTGTTGATTTTTTCGAAATCTTCAACTGATGATTTTTCGCCATTATAAACCTTAATAACTTCGTGCGAAGAAAGCATTTCCTCGGTATGAGAAGTTAAGCCTGAAGTAAATTTTTGCAAATCTGTAAAATAAACCTGGCTAAACCTTGAAATAATCATGATTACACCGACCGAAAAAACACCTGTCGCGAGCGCAATTAAGCTCATTTGCCAACTAATCGAAATCATCATGAAAGTTACACCAACTATCGTAACAATCGAATAAGAAAGCTGATTTAAGCTCTCGCTCAAACTGTTGCTGAGTGTTTCGATATCGTTTGTAATAATTGAAACCGTATCACCAGTTTTATGTTTGTCAAAATACGAAAGCGGTAGTCGCGCAATTTTTTTCGAAGATTCATCGCGTAGTTTGAAAACGATTTTTTGCACCATTTGGCCCATAATCCAGTTTTGTGCATAGCTAAAAACTCCCGAACCAATATAAATCGCAATAAGCAAGAAGCCGAATTCGGAAATTTTTGCAAAATCAGGATTAAAATGAACCGCACCCGCACGAATTTCAACTCTTTTCGTGATTAAATTGATCATTTCACCAATAATTTGCGGACCAATAATTGCTGATATTGAGCCCAAAATTACCATAATTACAAAAAAGGTAATCGAGATTTTAAACGGCAAAAAATATTGCAAAAGTCGTAAAACCGTCTTTAACGAAAGTTTATTTTTTTGATTTTTCGCCATTATTTTTCTCCTTTCTTAGATTTTTTGCAACTGCTTGTTTTAAGCTTTTTTTAGCTATTTTTTTCGAAACAGAAACTGCTTTTTTAGCTGCTTTTTTGCTTTTCGAAACAGTTTTTTGCTTTTCGAATTCTTTAATTTGTGCTTCGATTTCTTCATCAGAAAGCTGAGACGAAGCAATCTCGCGATAGATTTCGTTATCTTCAAGAAGTTCGCCATGCGTGCCAATTCCAACAATTTTTCCGCCATCAAGTACGATAATTTTATCGGCTTGCATAATTGAAGTCACGCGTTGCGCCACGATAAACTTGGTTTGTGATTTAGTTTTCACGGCAAGTTCAGCGCGGAGTTTGGCGTCAGTTTTGTAATCAAGCGCGGAGAAACTATCGTCGAAAATCAAAATTGGCGCTTTTGAAGCAATCGCGCGAGCAATCGAAAGCCGCTGTTTTTGACCGCCAGAGAAGTTTTTACCACCTTGTGAAACTTTTTCGTTTAAATCTTCGGGCAATTTCTGTACAAAATCCCAAGCTTGAGCAATCTTTAAAGCTTCGATGATCTCTTCATCCGTTAAATGTTTCGAAGAGCCATAGTTTATATTTTCGCGAATGTTCCCAGAAAAGAGACTTGCTTTTTGTGGAACATAGCCAATCAAATCGTGAAGCTCGCTTTGTTTTAGATCACGAATATCCACGCCGCCAAGCTTAATTTTACCTTTCGAAACATCATAGAATCGTGGAATTAATTTTGCAATCGTAGATTTTCCGGAACCAGTGCCGCCAATCACCGCAATAGTTTGACCTTGCTGAACTTCAAAATTAATATCTTCAAGAACGGCTTCTTCAGAATCTGGATACGCAAAACTAACATTTTCGAAAGCAAGCTCAAAAGTTTTTGGCGCTTTTTTGGTTTTTGCTTTATCTTTAATTAGAATTTCTTCATCAAGAACTTCACTCAATCGCTTAATAGCAACATTCATTCGTGGAATTGACATAAAAATCATCGAAAGCATAACAAACGCAAAAGTTACCTGAGCCAAATATTGAGTTAGAGAAGCTACATCACCGATTGAAATTTCGCCAGATTTCACAAAGTATGAGCCAATCCAAGCAATTGCAACCAAGCCAAGGCCAGAAACCATTGTCATATATGGAGAAATTAAACCAAAAATCCTTTCGAAAAAGACATTCATTTTTAACATCTCGGCATTAATTTCGCCGAATTTTTCTTCTTCAACCTTTTCTTTTCGATAAGCTCGAATCACCCTTAAGCCGGTGATTGTTTGGCGAGTTTGCATATTTAATTTATCGAGTTTTATTTGAAAAATCTTCAATTTTGGCACAGCAAAAACACCAATAATTGTAGTTAAAACAATAATCGAAAAAACTGTAATTGCCATAATCCAGCTCATTGAACCAGAGATCGCCAAAGTGTTAATTATCGCACCAGCACCAATAATTGGCGCATAAATACCCATTCGCATAATCATTGTGAAGGTTTGTTGAAATTGGCGTGCGTCATTAGTGATTCGTGTTGTTAAGCTTGCAACAGAGAACTTGCCGAATTCGCTCATTGAAAAATCTTCAATTTTCTTAAAAGTTTCATGACGAATATCGCGCGCCATCGCTCCAGCCGAACGACTCGCAAAAAAAATTCCAGCCAACATTAAAACACCACTCAAAAGAGAAAGCCCAATCATATGAAAACCGTTCGAATAAATTGCTTCCATATTTTTCATTGCAACACCTTGAGTAATAATTTTTGAAGTATATTGAGGGAGTTCAAGGTTGATCTTAGCAGAGAATACCGTAAAAATAAGCATCAAACTTAAACTTAGCCAATATTTTTTAGCAAATTTAAAAATAAATTTTAGCATAATTCCTTTCTTTTTTATAGTTTATAGATTTTTTAAGCGATTTTAATATTTTAACATAAATTTAAACATTTTAAAAGAGCCGCGGGAAACGGCTCCTTGTCTTTAAGTGTAGATTTTGTAAATTTTGTTAATGTTTTTAAGGTATACTTAACTTTATGTTAAAAAGCTTTATGAAGTTTATGAAGTTTTTTATGCATTAGTTCATCATGAAGTATTTATAATAGCGTTTACGTTTTTTGGATCTTACCCGACCCATTGCATTTATTGCACGGATGTCGGCTGTAAAAACACATAAAACCATTGATCGTGACCTGACCACTTCCTTTACAGTGCGGACATTCAACAGTCTCTTCAGTAATAGAGAAAATACCCATTTCTACACCTCTTTCTATAAAAGTTCAAAGCTTAGAATTGTTTCCGCAATTTTTTAAATTTAAGCTTAGTGTTTAATATTCTACTATATTTTTGCTTTTAAGTCAAGAGAATTATGAACTTTTTCGAAATTTATTTTAAAAATTGAATTAGTTTTGGTTTCTTTGTATAATAAAATCCGTAATTACAGTATAAGCATTGTAAACTTTTTATAGAATATTTTACAAGTTGGAGTTAAAAAATATGAAAAAATTTCAAATTAGATTTTATAGCTTTTACGCTTTTTTAACCAATCGAAGAAAACAATTGTGGTTGAGTCTTAATCCGGGAATTGGTGGCAAAATTTGGTTTGCTATTTTTAAACTGTTCTTTTCGAAAAATATGATCGAAGTTTTAGAGGAGAATGAAACAAAAAATAAAATTCGAACTAGTATTTTTCTGTTTCGAAATCCTAAAAATGCCGAGAAATTCGAACAGGCACAAAAACTTTCTTGGAAAGAAAACGAAAAAGAAAAACATTGGCTTTATGGTGAAGCTCTAGAATATCCAGAGTTTGCAGTTTCAGATTTTTTAGAATTATTAGAAGAGCGCAAAAAAGATAACAATGAACAGGTTAAAGTTGGCGATAGATTGGCGTTTAGTTCTTTTAATTATGGCTACGAAGGCTTTGTTTTTAAACCAGAAAATCTTTCGAAAATTTTAGATTGGAGCAAGGAGCAAAAAATACCGCAGAAAAATGTTGAAATTGAAATATTTAATCACCGAATTAAAAAATGGCAAAGCCTTTCGAAAAATGAAATTGAGGAACTTTTAGAGTCAAAAAATCCACTAAAAACTTCTGAAAGAATAGCAAAAAATAGAGAATAATTTTTGTCAACTTTTTAAAAATGTGTTATACTATTAGAGATGAATAATGAAATTATCTATCTTGATCACGCCGCAACAACACCAGTAAGCGAAAAAGTCTTGGCTGCAATGTTGCCTTATTTTAGTGAAAAATTTTATAACCCAAGCGCGCCTTATGTTCAAGCGCTTGAAGTTCGAAGAGATTATGAAGACGCAAAACATTTAATTGCACAAAATATTGGCGCAAAAAGTGATGAAATCGTAATGACCGCTGGTGCGACCGAAAGTATTAATTTAGCATTTTCGGCAGCCTCAAAAGATGCAGGAGATGAAATCCTTGTGGGCGAGTTTGAACACCACGCGGTTTTGAATTCGGCCGAAAAATATGGTGTTCGAAAACTGATTAAAATTAAAAAAGATAGCGTGATTGATATTAACGATTTGCGTGCAAAAATTTCACCAAAAACAAAGATTGTATCTGTTATGTTGGCAAACAATGAAACGGGTGTAATTCAGCCAATTTCGAAAATTGCCGAGATTGTTCGCGAAGAAAGAATGCGCCGACTTTCAAATAGTGAAAAAACGCCAATTTATCTTCACTCTGATGCTAGCCAAGGTGTTGGTCAGCTTGATATTTCTGTTTCACGACTTGGCGTTGACATGCTTACCTTAAACGCAGGAAAAATCTACGGCCCAAAACAAACTGGCCTTTTGTGGGCAAATCGCGAAATTCAATTCAATGCACAAATTGTCGGTGGTGGCCAAGAACGAAACTTGCGTAGCGGAACCGAAAATGTTCCAAGCGTGATTGGCTTTGCAAAAGCAATGCAACTAGCTGAAAAACATCGCAAAAAAGAAAATGAGCGACTTCGAAAACTAAAAGAGATCTTTAAAAATATTTTGAGTGAAAATTTCTCAAATGAAGAGATGATTTTCTTAGGAAATATCAAAAAGCAACTCGCAAGCCATGTTTCGGTTTCGTTTCCCGGAATTGACGCCGAGCGAATGGTTTTCGCTCTTGAAATGCAAGGAGTTTTAGTTGCGACGGGTTCAGCCTGCGCCGCCAATAAAGGAACGCGCTCGCACACTTTAACCGCGATGGGACTTAAAGAAAGTGAAGCAGACGGTAGTTTACGAATCTCTTTCGGTGCGCTTTCTAATGAAGAAAATACTAAACGCGCGGCTGAAATTATTTCGAAAACAGTTCGAGCAGAATTCGAAAGGATTAAAAAATAGATGGCAAAATTTTTTGCTTGGGTTTTAATTATTATTGGAATTATTGCTATTTTTATTGTTAGCACAACTTTAATTATTAGCGATAAAAATCAATTAGTTAAAATTTGCCCAGATTACAAAAATAGCAGATGTTCGCAAAAAATTGATGCGGTTGTTGCGATTTCTGGCGGAAACACATCTTCGCGAACACGTGAGGCAATCGAAATTTTTAAAGCTGTTCAAGCACGAAAATTGATTTTTTCTGGCGCGAATTCAAACCCAAAAGTTTTGAGCGATGCACAGCAAATGGCAAACTTAGCACAAAAACAAGGTGTTTTAAAAGATGAAATTATCCTTGAAGAGCAGGCTCAAAACACTCATCAAAACGCGCAATACACAGCAAAAATTATCAAACAAAACGGTTATAAGCGAGTAGTTTTAACCACTTCAAAATACCACCAAGCACGAGCAAGGCTAGAATTTGAAAAAGCACTTGAAGGTTCTGGGGTTGAAGTAATTTCGGCACCCGTTTCAAATGACCCTGACTGGAGTAATCTTTGGTGGACAAATTCGCGTGGATGGTATCTTTCAATGAGCGAACTTTTTGGAATTTTTAGATTTTATATAGGAGCATAAAAATGGATAACTCAAAAATTAAAGTATATGTTGGAATGAGCGGCGGCGTAGATTCTTCTTTAACTGCAGCACTTTTAAAAGAGCAAGGTTATAATGTCGTAGGTGTTTATATGAAAAACTGGACACAAGATTTACCAGGAATGAAATGTCCTTGGGCAGAAGATTTAGCGGATGCAAAAAGGGTTGCCGTTCAACTTGGCATTGATTTTAAAGTTTTCGATTTCGAAAAAAACTATCGCGAAAAAGTCGTTCAATACATGCTTGATGAATACGCAATTGGTCGCACACCAAATCCAGACATTATGTGTAATCAAGAAGTTAAGTTTAAGTTATTTTTAGAAGCAGCTCTCGAAGATGGTGCAGATTTAATCGCAACTGGGCATTATGCCGGCGTTCGAAATGCCTTTACTGAAAATACTAGCGACAGTTTTGATTTTTCGAAAAGCGGAAACGGCGAACTTTTACGAGCCAAAGATGAAAATAAAGATCAAACTTATTTCTTGTATCGAGTACGCGGTGAAGCTTTGGGTCGAACACTACTTCCGCTCGGCAAATTCACTAAACCAGAAGTGCGCGAAATGGCAAAAGAGCGCGGTCTTTTTACTGCTCGCAAAAAAGATTCGCAAGGAATTTGCTTTGTTGGTAAAATTGGAATCCGCGATTTTTTGAAACAGTTCATCCCCGAACAAAAACCTGGTAAAATTATCAATAAAAATACGGGAGAAGTTCTTGGATGGCACGACGGAGCAATTTTCTATACTTTAGGCCAGCGCCACGGTTTGAATGTTGGCGGTGGCTTACCATTTTATGTTTGCGGAAAAAATATGCAAACTAATGAAGTTTTCGTTACGACAGATATAAATAACGGTGAACTTTGGGCAAAAGAAATTAATGTTTCAGCACTGCACTGGATTAATGAAAAGGCTGAAAATGGCGCGGAAATTCAAGTTCGAATTCGCCACCGTGCACCCCTTGTTAGTGCAAAAATCTTTTTCGAAAACGACGGAACCGCAAAAGTTAAACTTGCAGACGAACAACGTGCTATCACTAGTGGTCAGAGTGTTGTATTTTATTCTGGCGAAGTTTGTTTGGGCGGCGGAATTGTAGTATAAGCATTATTGACATTTTATTTTATTTATGGTATAATCTAAATGCTAAGCTCTACGGCTTAAGTACTTTAGAAAGGGGTGTTAACATGCGTAATTTTAATTTGTTAACATTACTAAAAAAAGAAAATAAGGATGCAAACTTTTTCAATGAAGGTTTTCTTTTTGAAACTTTGAAAGAAGTGGGATTTGAAGATGTAGAAGTCTTTAATCCGCCAGCAGACGGTAGTAACTCGATCCATTTGAACGCAAAATTAAGCGATAAAAATGGAAATGCTCTAAGAATTAGCGTATATCATTCAAAAAACTGGTTGAAATTTGAAGCCTATCCGGATTCTGAGGATTTCTTCAAAAATCCAAAAAGCTACAATAAATTAGCGATGACCAAACGCTTTTTCGATAAATACATCGAAACAGTGCCCCATACTACATACTATTTTGGTAATCGAGCTACAACGGAATTGCTGAAAAAATGCAAGGAAATGGCGAATAATTTTTTTGACGATATTGAATATGAGTTCAAAAAACACTATCGTAAATTTTAATCCTTATTTCTAACCCGATACCGTATCGGGTTTTTTCTTGCTTTTTTACCTTTTAAATGTTACAATATTGCTTTATAGCACTTTTCGGAGGTTTTATTATGAAAGAATTCGACACGGAAACGATTCAATCACTCTTAAGGCAAACCGGTTTTGTGATTATACAAACAGAATCACAACCAACGGTTTTTAAAATTAAGGCTACTCATAAGGGTGGTGAACTCAATATCGAATACACAAATAGCGAACTTGGTCTTTCTTTACGAAGTAGTTCAGAACTAGAAATCTTAGTAAATAAACGTGAAGTTATTCTAGCGTTTGAAAACGATATTTTAACTAAACAACGCGATGAACAGAAACTGATAGTTTTAATACTAAAACACCATTCTTTGAGGCAAGTAAAGGTCTCACTAATTTTATTAAAAAGATGGAGTATGTTTTCAAACTATAGATAAAACTCCTCGAAGCTCAAATGAGCTTCTTTTTTTTGGATTGATTTTTTAGTATAATATACCCATGAATGATTTTCAGAAAATTTTCGAAAAAAAGTATAAAATGCTAAACCCCGAGCAAAAAAAAGCTGTAGACACAATTGAGGGTCCAGTTTTAGTTATTGCAGGGCCAGGAACGGGAAAGACTCAGTTGCTTTCAACCCGAATTGCAAACATTTTGCAAAAAACCGACACTTCGCCAGAAAATATTCTGGCAATGACTTTCACAGAGGCTGGTGCTCGAAACATGCGCGAGCGTCTTTCGCAATTTATCGGAACCGATTCATATAAAATTGGAATTTTCACATATCACGGTTTTGCAAATGAAATTATTAATAATTATCGCGAATATTTTCTAGATAAAGACCTCGATAGCCTGGCTGATGATTTAAACATTTTTAAAATTTTAGAGAGTTTAAAAAATAATCTTGATGATAACTCCCGTCTAAAAAAAGACAATATCAGTAGCCTAACAACAGCAATTTCACACACAAAACAGGCGTTAATTACTCCCGAAATGCTAGCAAAAATCGCTAAACAAAATGTTGAATTAGACAAAAAACTGCTTAAAAAACTAGATGAGGAAGAAATTGATTTTTCCATCCTTGAAGAAAAAGGTATATCTAAAAAAACTGTTTTTCCTGAATTTTATGAAAATCTCCTTATTACACTAGCTGAAGTTCTAAAAGATGTAACGCCAGTTCATCCAAAAGTTAAGCCAAATCTTTTTTATACTTTCGAAGCACTCGAAAAACTCCTTGAAGAAAACAAAAATACCGAAAAATTCTCAACAAAACCTTTCACTAGTTTTCGAAATGATTTTTTTGGAATAAAAAACGAAAACGGGCGTCTACCAAAGGATTTTTATACGAACTTAAAAATTCAAGAATTTGCCGATTTTTACAAAAAATATGAAGAAGCCCTCCATAGCAAGGGTATGTTTGATTATAACGACATGATTCTTGAAACAATTAAAACCATCGAACAAAAAACAGAACTAAAACTATCACTCCAAGAAAAATATCAATTTATTCTTTTAGATGAATATCAAGATACTAACGCCGCGCAAAGCAGACTTGTTGAACTTCTCACGGACAACGAGATTTTTAACGGTCGGCCAAATATTTTAGCCGTTGGTGATGATGACCAGGCAATTATGGCTTTTCAGGGCGCTAAAAGCTCAAACATGCTCGACTTCTATCATCGCTACAAAGATACAGAAGTTATTAACCTACGAATAAACTACCGCTCAAGAAGTGAAATTTTATATTCTGCTAAAAATATTGCGGAACAAATCGAAAGCAGACTAAGTGAAAACTTACCAACGCGAATCGATAAAGACATTGAAGCTTTCGATGATTCTAAATTCGAAAGCCCGTATCTTGTTCGAAAAGATTTTTTGAGCCAAATTTCAGAGTTTGGCTGGATTGCAGATGAAATTTCGAATTTAATAAAATCCGGGGTTAGCCCGAAAGAAATTGCAGTGCTTGCACCAAAGCATAACCCTTTGCAAATGCTTGCACCATATTTAAAACGCCAAGAAATAGCCGTTTCTTATGAGAAGAAAGAAAATATTTTTGAAGATGAAATCATTAGCTCGCTAATTAAAATTTCACAACTCATTATTGCAATTTCAGATAACAATTTGGACAAAACAAATGCACTTTTTCCTGAAATTTTAAGCTTTGATTTTTGGAAGTTAAATCCTGTTGAAATTTGGAAATTAAGTTGGGAAATTAATTCTAAGCAAGAAACTGTAAATTCTTGGCTCCCCGAAAGCCTAGTTTGTGAAGATAAAAATATTTCTCAAATTGTAGAGTTCATTATTTCATTATCGCAAAAAATCGATAGTTATAGCCTTGAGTCTATTCTTGATATATTGCTCGGTAGCGTAAAATGGAATGTGAAAAAGGGGAAGATTGTAGAAAACCCTAGTCAGCACGATGCTAGCGAAATTTTCGAAAGCCCAATTCGAAAACTATTCAACCAAGATTCTGACGAAAGTTATTATGATACCTTATCGAATTTGATTGTTTTGCGCGAAAATTTGCGAGAATTTACACGAGAGCATTCGAATTCATTGCGAGACCTCGTGGCCTTCGCTGAAGATTACGAAAACGCAGGAATGCGGATAATTAACACAAACCCCCACAAAACAACCGATAACGCGGTTCAATTAATGACAGCTTTTCAAGCGAAAGGTTTGGAGTTTTCACATGTTTTTATGATTGATACCAATAATCGGGTCTGGAATGGAAAAAACAATAATTTCCAAAGTGTTCGTTTCCCAAAAAATCTTGAATTCATACCAATCGCAGATGAAGGCAAAGATACTAAATTGCGCTTGTTGTTTGTGGCGATTACGCGCGCAAAAACGCATCTTTATATGACGAATCATTTGATGAGCTTTTCTGGCGAGAAAAATACTCGGCTAGAATTTTTTGATGAACATGAAAAAGAAACAGAAGATGAAAAATTCTTTGTTGCTAGCTTTTTACCTGAAAAATTCCAAAAAATCGAGCTTGAAGAAAATGATGCCAAAGAATTAGATATTCAAACTAGTTGGCACGATTTTTATAGACCGAAAAACGACTCAATGCGGGATTTATTAAAGAATCGTCTTGAAAATTACGCAATTAGTGCTACACACTTAAATAATTTTATCGATGTTGAATACGGCGGACCTATTAGCTTTTTCGAAAATATAATTTTGCGCTTTCCTCAAGGATATTCTACAAATAGCATTGCTGGAAACTTAGCCCATAACGCTTTTCGAAAAGCTCAAAATGAACTAAACCAAAACGGATTTTTCGATAGCCAAAATATTATTAAAGGTCTTGAAAAAGATATTTCGAAATACGTTTTAACAGATGAAGACAAAGCAAAAATCTTAAAAACTGCAACTAAATCTGTTGAAAAAATATTCTCAACAAAAAGCGAACTATTCCAAAAAGGAAACCGCGCAGAAGAAAACTTCCATTCGAAGGGAATCATGCTTGGAAACGCGCACCTAACTGGAACCGTTGATTTGCTGATTATTGATAAAAACAGTAAAGAAATTACGATTTTAGATTGGAAAACAGGTTCAATACCTCTGGACTCAAAAGATAGAAGTAAAATTGTTGTAAATTCGAAGATTTATAAATATGAACAACAGTTGTTTTTCTATAAATTTATGGTCGAAAACTCGAAAGAATTTTCTGGCTATAAAGTGAAGTCTGGAATATTGCAATTCGTTCAGCCAAATGTGGATGGTGATATTGCAAGCCATTCTATCGATTTCGAAACTCCCGCAAACAAGTTACGTGCAGAATTCACCAATCTATTAATTCAAGCCGTTTTCGAAAAGATTAAAAAATTCGATTTCGACGATGATATTTTAAAATTCTCTGAAGAAAACTTAAAAGGAATTAAAAAGTTCGAAAATCAACTGGTTAAAGAGTTTGCGATATCTCATAATTTAGAAGAGGTAACGCTCTATAAAAAGGTAAAAAGAGGTTCATCTCATAGTTTAGTATTAACCAAGATAAAATTAAAAGATTTTTAATAAAATACTTGAAAGCATAAGCGTTTTGTGATAAAATTACACACGTATTAAGTTTAGTTTGAGAGGGGAAAATGAACTTACATAAAAAAGTAATTTTATCATTAGCCACAGGTGGCTTACTTTGTATTGGTGCTTTTGTTGCAATCAGCGCTACACAAAAAACAAAACAAGTTAATCAAATAATTCAAAGTGATGATTTTTCATCATATCCACAAGGAGCAGAATATAGAGATAATGCTTCTTTCGGTAAATGGAATGTCTTGTTTACCGGATACGGAAAAGTAAAAATTGTGCCAAATGGCGGTGCTGGAAATGCCCTAGAGCTCGCTCCAATAGCGCATACTGGCCCAACAGATACTTCTTCAATTATGGTAGTTGGAAGCCCTGTTGGTAATACTTTTACGTATAGCGGAAAAATTTCTACTCAAGAACAGCTTCGAACTGGCGCAGCTCCAAATGCTTGGGAAACAGCGTGGATAGTTTGGAATCATATTGATAATGATCACTACTATTATTTTGTAGCTCGTGCAGACGGTTGGGAGTTAGGAAAACGTGATCCAAAATATGCAAATAGTCAAAGGTTTATGGCAACTGGAAGTGAAAGCTGGCCTCTAGCTTCAACTAAAGATTTCAAAATTAGTAAAAAGAACAATACTATTCAAGTTGATATAAATGGTCAAACTATCGCAACTGTTGTTGATAATGAAAATCCTTACAACAGCGGTCGAGTTGGAATCTATTCAGAAGACGCACGCATTCTTGCGGACGATATTGTTGTTGATGACACCGCAAATATTACAGGAACTATAAACAATGGTGGAATTGCTTCTATTGAAGGAAATCCAAAAATTGGTTCAACGCTTACAGCAAAAATTAACGATCAAGACGGTATTAAACAGATAATTGGTTACCAGTGGTTATTAACTGGTCAAGATATTTCTGGGGCAACAAATTCAACATTCGTTCCCACTGCAAACGAAAAGGGCAAAGCAGTTACCGTTCGAATAACCTACGTTGATAATACAGGTAAAGTTGAAAGCCATATTAGTGCACCTGTTCAAATTACAGATGGAACAATTCAAGCTAACAATACTGGTACTGTCGCCATTGAGGGTGACCCAAAAGTTGGCTCAACACTTACGGCAAAAGTTAGCGACAAAGACGGTCTTTCTTCTTCAAAAATCCAGTATACTTGGACTGTAGGCGATCAAGTAGTTATCGGAAATACTTCCGCTAACCTTCCAATAATTGAAGATTATTTAGGCAAAACTGTAAAAGTCCACGCTTATTACGATGATGATGCTGCTCATGAAGAAAATATAGATAGCGCAACTGTTGGTCCAGTAGCTAAAGGTGATCAGACTATTTCTATTCCTCCTGAAACTCCAGGTAAAGATCAAAAAGATAATTTTGAAAATTACACAAGCGGATCAACATTTAGCGATGGTAAAAAGTTTGCCGATTGGGAACTAGTTTACGGTAATGCATCTGTCGCTTCAAATGGTGGAAACAAAACTCTAAATCTTTCATCAAAACCAGGTCAAGATTCGGCATCGTTGATGCTCGGAAAAACGCTAGATAAAGACTTCACTTATAGTGGCACGATCAATTCTTTAACACAACTTTCAGCAACACCAAAGAATTGGGAAACAGAATGGATTGTTTGGAATTACACAGATAGCAATCACTTCTACTACTTAGCGCCTCGTGAAAACGGTTGGGTTTTAGCTAAAAGAAATGGTAACCCAAACAATCCTGAAATTTTAGCAACAGGGTCTGACACCTTTCCAGCAAATTCACCTAAAAACTTCAAAATCGAAAGAAAAGGAAACACTTTCGAAATTACATTAAATGGAAAGAATCTCGCTTCAGTTACTGACAATTCTCCAATAAATCAAGGTCGAATTGGTCTATACACTTACAATTCAGCTATTAATATTGATAACATTGAACTTGTTCAAAAAGATCAAAATCAACCTGCTACACCTACGCCCACACCCGTAACTCCAGTAAATCCTACACCTGTAACTCCAGTAAATCCTACTCCTGTAACTCCAACTCCAGTAAACAATTCAAACACAGGAGCAAATACAAACGCACCAGCTGCGCCAAATACTCCTCAAAATGCACTAACTCCAGCTAACAATGCTGCTACACCAAAAGCAGATAAAAATGCTGAAAACGGTAATAGTGCAAAGCATCTTTCAGCTCCGAATACAGGAGCTAACGGATATGCTCTTACGACACTATTCTTATTGGGAGCTACTGGATTAACAACACTTTCAATTATAATAGCTTTGAAATTCAAAAAAGCTAAAATCAATATTAATGAATAATCTATTTTTAAATAAACAGTTCATTTTAACTCGCGTGGATTTTGACAAACATCAGAATCCACGCTGGAAATTAGCAAATCTAGAATCTGATGAAATATTAAACTTTTCGCCAAATTTCGAAGAGAAAATTACTGTAAAAGTTGATCTTTCGCAACGTTTTTGCATTGGCTGGCACAATTTAAAGACTGGCGAAGATTTCACTTGTCCAGATAAAGTTATTCTTGATAAAAAATATAATCAATGCCCGAAGTGTCAACAACGAACAGGCTTTAACCCCGCCTTTTACAACGTAGATGCAAGCGAAGTTTCCTCGCAACAGCAGATTCGAAATTCGCAACCGCATTTTGTTTATCTAGCGTATTTTTCGGATGAAATTATTAAAGTTGGTATTAGTTTTTCTGGAAGAGGAATTACTAGATTGCTTGAACAAGGCGCTCGTGCAGCGTTAATTTTGGGTGAATTTTCAAGCGCCAATATTGCTCGTAGCTATGAAGAGAAAATTTCAAAAATGCCAGAATTCTGCGAAAATGTAAAAGCAAGCGGAAAGCTAAAAACGCTTGAACGAAAATTTAACTTTAAAGAAGCCGAGAAGAAACTTCTTTCTGCACGGGAAAAAATTGAACAAATACAAAAAATAAATTTCGAAAAAAACCAGCCTTTAAATTTAGACAAGTTCTATATGAAAGATAACAACTTTCTACCTAGAGAGATTATTCTAGCTACAGATTGTGCCCAAAGTGACGATTCTCTAATTTTTTCGGGGATTCTAAAAGCCCAGATTGGGTATATATTACTAGCCGAGCAACAAAATGAAATTATTACTTTACCGCTTCGAAAATTTACAGGTTATAAGATTAGGTTTTTGCCAGAAAATATCAAACTAGAATTACCAAAACGACAAGTAAGCTTGTTTGATTTTTAACTTTAAAACTGCTAAAATATAATTAAATGAGCAAGGCATTATATAGAAAATATCGTAGTAAAAAATTAAGCGAGGTTGTAGGACAAAATCACATCACAACCGTTCTTGAGAATGCTTTGAAACAACATAAAATTGCTCACGCGTATCTTTTCACGGGGCCACGCGGAGTTGGCAAAACTTCGATTGCCCGAATTCTAGCTCACGAAATTAATAACTTACCATATTCAGAAGAAGAAAACCACCCAGACATTATCGAGATTGATGCTGCTAGCCACAATGGCGTTGACGATATTCGCCAGCTTCGCGACAATATACAAGTTGCGCCTTTTTCTGCCAAATATCGTGTTTATATTATCGATGAAGTTCATATGCTTTCGAAAGCCGCCTTCAACGCTTTGCTTAAAACCCTCGAAGAACCACCAGAACACGCTGTTTTTATCTTAGCTACAACCGATGCTCATAAACTGCCACCCACAATTATCAGCCGAACCCAGCGTTTTGTTTTTCGGTTCATTTCGAAAGAAGACGTTTGCAAACATCTGGAATTTATCGCTAAAAACGAAAAAATCAAAATTTCGAAGGAGGCGATTGAAATTATTGCTGAGCGTGGTGAAGGTAGTTTTCGTGATAGCATTTCCTTGCTTGATCAAATCTCAAGCATTTCGAAGGGTAGCGAAGAAATTACAGCAAAACTGCTTGAAGAAACTCTCGGTTTGGCATCAAAAACACAAATTAACGCCTTAATTTCGGCTTTCGAAAATCAAAATGCGAATGAAATTCTTAAAATTGTGCGAGAAATTCGAGATTCTGGTGTGGATTTAAAAAATTTCGCCAGCCAGCTTCTGAATTTTATTACCGAAAATGTCGGCGTAAAACCGTATCTTTCGCAACTCTTAGTTCCACTCACATGCGCAGAAAAATCAAATTTCATTGAAATGGAGCTTCTTTCGATTTTTATTCGGCCAGATTTTACACCTCAAATCACCCCAGCAGAACAACAGATTTTACCTACACCTAAGCCCATTCAGGCACAAGAAGCAACGACTCAGCCCAAGGCTAAAAATGAAACTTTCGAAAATCAGCCAAACGAAAAAAAGAAGAATAAAGAACCTCTTGAAAAAAAAGAAACTAAAGCTACAAAAGCTAAAATTCCGCAAAAAAAAGTTAAAACAACCGAAATTTTGCTTGAAAATGAAGACTTGGGTGAGGCGCGCGAATTCAAATGGGGAGACTTTTGCAACGCCGTTAATGAAGAAGACAAAGGTATTCAAACAATCTTAAAACAGTCTGGTTACACTTTCGAAAATGGTAAAATTAAAATTTATACAGGCTTTCCTTTTAAGAAAAAGCAACTCGAAAAAGCAAAAGCGCAAGCTTCAATGGGGAAAGCATTGAAGAAAATTAACGCAGGAGGCTGGAGTATTGAGGTTTTTGGAACCGCAAAACCAGCTAACGACCCAGAGATTGCGAGTGTACAGGATTTAATGGGGGGTGGAGAAATGGTAAAAATCGATGAATAAAGACAATGCTAAACTAGGTGGAAAAATTCCACCACAAAATCTAGATGCCGAAATGAGCTTGATCGGTGCTATTTTGATTGATGAAGAAGTTTTGATTGATATTGCTGAAATTGTAAAGGCGGTTGATTTTTACGATAAACGCCACGCCACAATTTTTGCGGCAATTATTCGACTCTACGAACATCACCAACCAGTAGACTTATTAACACTTACAAATGAACTTAAAAAACGCGAAGAGCTTGACGCTGTTGGCGGGGCGAGCTATTTAGCAGAACTAACAAATTACGTTCCAACCGCATCACACGCAAAATCTTACGCTGAAATTGTCGCACAGGCCGCAGTCCGAAGGCGCCTGATTAAAGCCGGTGGTGATATTACAGAGCTAGCTTTTAATGAAGATTTAAGCGTTCCTCAACTTTTAGGGCAAAGTGAAGCTGAACTTTTTGGTGTTTCAGACGCAAGCTTGAAACAAGATCTATCTTCGATGGAAGACATTTTAAACGACTCTTTCGAAAGATTAGATGAGCTTTATAAAAATAAAGGTGCAATTCGTGGAATTAGAACCGGATATCGTGATCTTGACAATAAAACGGCGGGGCTTCAACGTTCAGACTTGATTATTTTAGCCGCCCGACCGGCTATGGGTAAAACGACTTTTGTGACAAATTTAGCCTATAATATTGCAACAATCGAGAAAAAATCTGTGCTTTTCTTCAGCCTCGAGATGAGTAAAGAACAGCTCGTTGATCGTATGCTCGCCGATGCAGCAGGGGTCGATTCCTGGAATATTCGAACCGGAAATTTGAGCGATGAAGATTTTGCAAAACTTGCTGACGCCATGGGTGAAATGGCTGAAGCACCAATCTACATCGATGACACACCTGGCGTAAGTGTGCTTGAAATGCGAACAAAAGCTCGACGCGCCGCACACAACGGTGAGCTTGGGCTGATCGTAATCGACTACCTCCAGCTTATGCAGGGAAGCGGTTCTGCCAAATCTTCAGCCAACCGCGTCCAAGAGGTTTCTGAAATCTCTCGTGGATTAAAATTACTTGCTCGTGAATTAAACGTGCCTGTAATTGCGCTTTCACAGCTTAGCCGTTCAGTCGAAAGTCGTGATCCAAAAATTCCACAGCTCGCCGATCTTCGTGAATCTGGTTCTATCGAGCAGGACGCCGATATTGTGATGTTCCTTTATCGAGAAGCCTATTATAATCCAGAAACTGAGCGCGAGAATATTACTGATTTAATCCTAGCGAAGCACCGTCATGGACCAGTTGGAACTATCGAGTTATACTTCCACCCAGAGCGTCTTCGATTTATGTCGCTCGATCGAACACATAACGAATAATTTCAAAACCGCAGATTTCTTTGCGGTTTTAAATTGCTTTTTTGGTTCTTTCAGCGTATAATATTGCTTATGGATAATAGTTATAATTTTAGTCCTAAAGATGAAGTTTTTATCAAAATCGCCCTTGGGGTTGGTATTGCTTTGTCCGAGATTATAATTATTTTTATAACCTCTTCAGTCCAAATCGTTGAATTTATATCTATACTTTTTGCGATCTTTGCATTAAATCTGGCTTTTATAATTTTCGGAATTCGACAGCGACAAATACAAACAAAAATGTTTAAAACCCACAAAAAAAGCGAAGATACACGAAACCGGCTTCTTACAATTATCAACAGCTTAACTGATGCTGTTTTAAGTGTTGACTCGCGCGGAAGAGTTGAACTTTACAATTCTGCAACCCTCGATTTATTGAATGAAGATAAACAAATTGTTGGCAAAAATCTTTCAAAAATATGCAAACTCTCAAAAATTAATACTGATTTTTTTGATATGCAAGAAATTTTTCGAATCGGAAAACCATATTTCTCAACTAACGATTTAATCCTTTCGAAAGATGACGAAAAGCTACGAATCGAGATTGAGATTATTCGAATTCGTGAATCTTCAGGCAAAAAAAATCGTGAACGTTCAAAAAAATTTGTTGTAATTCTACGCGATATCACAAAACAAAAAACTCTCGATGAAGAACGAGATGAATTTATTAGTGTGGTTAGCCATGAACTTCGAACTCCGGTGGCAATCTTGGAGGGTTCTTTAAGTAATCTTCGTCTACTAATTCAAAAGAAGGCGCCCTCAAGGCTTCTTGAAACAACAGCCGAAACAGCATACAAGCAAAATACATTTCTTGCAACAATGGTAAACGACCTTTCTGCGCTTTCGAAAGTTGAAAGGGGAATTAACCACCAAGTCGAAATTATTCATCCTCAAGAACTTGCAGAATCTTTATTTAATAAATACCACAAATCAGCTGCCGAAAAAGGATTATCGTTAAATCTAAACCTTGACAATAAATTAAACAACGTTAAAACCAGTAAGCTTTATCTTGAAGAGCTATTACAAAATTTTATTACAAATTCTTTAAAATATACTCGCGAAGGTTCGGTTGAAATTTGTTTCAAAAACTCGCCAAAGGGTGTTATTTTTGAGGTTAAGGACACTGGAATCGGTATAAGTTCAAGCGACCAAAAGCGGATTTTCGAAAAATTTTACCGCAGCGAAGATTGGCGTACGCGTGAGACCGGTGGAACTGGCCTTGGGCTTTATGTTTCCTCAAAATTAGCTGCAAAGATGGGTACTAAAATTCAAGTTGAAAGCAAACTAAATCATGGCTCAAGATTCTTTTTCGAGCTGCCTAAAGCCTCAAAGTAATTCTTTTTATTATTTTTGCTTTTTTAAAAAAAGTGTGCTATACTTGACATATCAAGCCTAATAGGCTTTTTAATTTTGGAATAGGAGAAAAATGGCTAAAAAAGAGACCAAAATCACTCGCATTAAAGCGAAAGATACAGATTCGAAGCCTGTAAAAGAAGTTTCGAAAGAACCAAAAATGAGCAAATACGCTGCAAAAGTTTCAGGTGTAACTGTAAAGAAAAAAGCAAAAAAACCCGCACCAAAATTATTGCGAGTTTTAGCAAAACCATTCAAATTTATCGGTTTTCCTTTCGTTGCGCTTGCAAAATATCTTGCAGCTTCTTGGAAAGAACTAAAGCTTGTTCGCTGGCCAACTCGTAAAGAAACTTGGAAAATGACTGGCGCAGTTATTGCTTTTTCAGTTGCTTTTTCAATTTTAATCTTGCTGCTCGACGGCTTGTTTAACTGGATCTTTAAGGCATTAATTAAATAATTTTAGAAAGGTAATTATGGCACAAAAACGATATGATGATTCTCGAAATTGGTATGCAATTACAACCTTAGCGGGATATGAAGACAAAGTTGCTGAAAATCTTCGCCAACGAATTCAAGGTGTAGATATGGCGGATAAAATTTTTGATACGCTCGTACCAAAAGAGAAACAAATTGAAGTAAAAAATGGTAAACGCAAAGTTGTTGAGCGAAAAATCTTACAAAGCTACGTTTTGGTTGAAATGAAACTTACTGAAGAAACTTGGTTTGTAGTTCGAAACACGCCAGGCGTAACTGGATTTATTGGTTCAGATTCACCAACACCAGTTTCAGAAAAAGAAATGCGCGAAATTCGACGCCGAATGGGCGCTGAGGAACCAATGTTTGATATTAACTTCTCTGAAGGTGAAATTGTTAACATTATCGACGGACCTTTCAAAGGTTTCGAAGGTGCAGTTTCTGAAATCGATGCTGTAAAAGGTAAAATTAAAGTGATGGTTTCAATGTTTGGTCGTGAAACGCCAGTTGAGCTTGATATTCTTCAAATCGAAAAAATCTAATTTTCACCAATCAAAAAAGACGGTCACTATAACCGTCTTTTTATTTTGGCTTTATTTAGCTTGCCAAAAGCGAATTATATTTCCTTTATATTCTTGTTCGCCCAAATAATTATAATCTTTCAAGAAATTGGTTGATTCGGGAAGGAAACTTGGAATATCACCATTAACAAAGTTGTAGACCTTCTTGTTGTCGTTATTGTATGAGTGTGTCATCTCTGGCGTAATATTAATATTCGCAGATTTTGGCAACCATAAACGAGTTGAGATTCCGTTAGATGTTGTTTCGCCGTTGTAGTAATATAAGCTAAAGTTTTCATTAACCGAAATAGTCTTATTTGTGGTTTGATCAATATTAAAGATAATATTTCGATTATTTTCATCTGGATTTTTATGGATAGTATTCGATACGTCAACTTTACCAGCAAGATCGAAGTTTTTGCTCATATCTTGCATAGCTTGATTTACGAGTGTTGTATTTTCAACCTTGATATTCGAAAGATCGCCATATTTCTTTTCGAAATCTAGACTACCTCGTGGGTTGCCATAGAAATCATTTGATGTTCCAGAATTTTCAATCCAGTTATCTTTAATTAGTGTTCCTAAAGTGTTATCTCCAAAACCGTGACCTTCAAACACTGTTGAAACTCGGATTCCAGCACCACCACGATTATCTTTAATTTGATTGTTTAAGATTTTGTGACCATTACCACCGAAAATACCAATTCCACCAGCTCGCCAACCAAGCTCAATAGTATTATGTTCGAAAGTGTTATTTTCTGTATTTTCAGAATCATTATTTTTTGTGGCCCAAGAAGCTACAGAATCATCACCGTTACCTCTAAAGTTATTATTTCGAACAATGCTGTTTTTTGTTCCTTGGACTAAATTAACACCATCTGCAAGATTGTTTCGAATACGGTTATTTTCGATAACAAGGTTTTTGGTATATTTCATTGTTTTGCTGTCTTCGTAGTCACCAATCCAGGCGCCACATTCAAAATGTTCAATCCATAGATTTGAAAGTTTTGAATTTTCTCCGAAGTTTCCAGCAAAAGCTTTATATTGAGCTTTATCTACCGTATCGTCTCGACGAGAGATCAATTCAGATGAAAGATAGAAGTTGTTAATATTAAGCTTGTTTGAATTATTTCCCGCGTCAAAACCGCCGCCACCTTTAGCAGAACTTGTAAAGTGTAGCTGTGTATACCAAATTCCAGCTCCAGTAATTTCTAGTCCTTCTGGTGCTTCTATACTAATTTTCTCACTAATATTATAATATCCCTCGGGAATATAGAGCGCCTTATTTTGCTTTTTAGCATCAGCGATAGCAGTTTTTAGTTTTTCAGTAATATCATCACCGGGTTTTATCTTATAAGTTTCTAGAGAGATGCTGTTCTTAGGTTGTTTTCTAGGAGCTTCAACATTTTCTAGCTCAATAAAATCTAAACCAAGATTTTCATTACTATCATTTTTAATAGTAATTTTATCACCTTTATTTACGTGTTCACCAAAAAATCCATGAACTTCATCAAAGCCAAATCGTGCATGACGATTTTTTGCATTTTCGTTATAGGCGACGTCTCCATCGATATATTGCCAACCATATTTTGAGTCAAGGTCGAAAGTTTTAACTTTTTTATCATCATTATTGATTAAAGCTGTAGCTTTTCCCATTTTTCCATCAGGAATCGAAAACCTCAAGCTTAAAGCATCAGCTCCAGACTTAGCTGTAAAAGTTACACTCCCACCAGGTTTAACGTTGACATAAGAGTTGTCAGAAGCTTCGTTTGCAAGATCGTCGAACTTTCGGCTACTTATAATTTCTGCATTATTCAAAACCCCGTCAACACTCTCATATCGAGAATAGTTAGTGTTTGCCCCATATTTGTTTGCATACTGAGTTGCCGTTTCAGCATGAACTAAAGGAGTAGATGTTACAGACAGACCTAGAGCCATACCCGTAATTAAAAAAGTATTTCTTTTTGATATACTCATTTTTTCCTTTCTTCTTATGTTTAACAAATATCTATTATAACAAAAAAATATTCTCATTTCAAATTAAAACCCCCAGCGCGAAACCGGGGGAAATGGAGGTTAAACTTTAATTAGATCTGTGTTTTTCACAGAAGAACGTTCACGACCGCGCACAATCTCTACTACATTATGAGCGATATCTAAATCATCTTCTGAAACAGAAAAGTTCTTATTCATCTTTACTTTGTGGAAAAATTCTCCACTAGAGTGGAAAAAATCACCCCTAGGATCTTCTGCAATCGTGAAAAACAAATTCGCAACAGCGCGTTCAATCGCAGACTGAACAGTAACTTTGTCTAGACCGTGCGCAATCGATGCGCGTTTGCAACCTTGTACAGGCATGATTTCTTCGATATTTTCAACCCTTAAGGTTTCTGAATCATCCTTCCAGGAAATTTTCAAAATCTTCAACCCTAGGTTCCGAAAAAGTTGTCTTGGTAGACTACCTAGTTGCGGGTTTAATCCAATTGCGTCAACTGGCACAAAAAGAATATTTTCGCCCGAAAGCATGCTGTATTTATGCCAGTCACGCCAATATTCCACAGCATCCAAATTAAAGTTTTTTGTAAATTTTAACATTATTTTACCTCCAAAAATTTTAATGTACTCTTTCGAAAACGAAAGGCTGTGCGAATTAATCGCATATATTATAATACAATATTTTTTTAAATAAGTCAATAGATTATGTTTTAAATTGGCTCTTGAATTTTTTGGATTTTTATGATAATATTAATACGTTACGCACTTGAATTATCAAGTATAAATTATTTAAAGGGAAAGTATGGCAAAGAAAGTTATTGGAAATTTGAAACTTCGAATCCCAGCTGGCCGTGCAACAGCAGGTCCTCCAGTTGGTTCAACACTTGGTCAATGGGGTCTAAACATGATGGACTTCATCAACCCATTCAACGAAGCAACTAAAGACATGATGGGTAAAGATGTAATCGTTCACCTTCAAGTTTTTGAAGACCGAACATTCACTTGGAAATCACTTGGTCAACCAGTTGATGATATGATTCGCGAACGAGCAGGAATCCAAAAAGGTGCAGGAAATTCAAAAACTGACAAAGTTGGTAAAATTACAAAAGCTCAATTGCAAGAAATTGCTGAAGCTAAAATGGAACACCTAAATGCAGTTTCAATCGAAGGCGCTATGAAAACTATCGCCGGAACAGCACGCTCAATGGGTGTTGAAATTGCCGAATAATAACTATAAAAATCGCTCTTCGGGGCGGTTTTTAAATTGTAAAAAAAATAACTATATGGTATAATTCTACAGATGAAAAAAGCTTTAAATTTCAAAATTAAAACCCGCTTAAACGGAACTTTAGCCCGCACGGGCGTGATTAAAACCCCGCACGGAGAAATTAAAACTCCTGCCTATATTGCTGGCGGAACAAATGCAACCGTAAAAGCAATGACACCCGAGCAAATTCTTTCAACTGGCGCCCAAGCCGTTCTTGCTAATACCTATCACTTAATGCTTCGGCCCGGTGCGGATATTCTGAAAAAAGCTGGCGGAATTCATAAATTTATGAATTGGAACGCGCCGACCTTCACCGATTCGGGTGGTTTTCAGGTTTTTTCACTTGGAATGGCTTATAAAAAGGGTATCGATGCAACTTCACATATTTCGAAAGGCGATTCTTCGCTTGCAAAAAACAATTCAAACCAGCTTGCAAAAGTTGGTGAAGATGGAGTTTGGTTTAAATCGCACATTTCAGGTGAGAGAATTTTTATGTCGCCTGAAATTTCTATGGAGCTCCAGCATAAAATCGGTGCGGATATCCACATGGCTTTTGATGAATTAACTTCGCCACTTGCAGGCCGAAAACAAATCAAATCTGCGCTCGATAAAACCCATTTTTGGGCCGAAAAATGCTTGAAACGCCACAACGAATTAAACGCCGAACATTCTGAAAAAGGCGAAAATTTGCAAGCATTATTTGCGGTTGTTCAAGGTGCTCGAGAAGAAGATTTTCGAAAGGAAAGCGCAAGTTTTTTGGGTTCGAGAGATTTTGATGGCTTTGGAATTGGTGGAATTTTTCAACCCGAAGAAATCCCCGAAGTTCTAACTTGGGTAAATACAACCTTACCAGAAGAAAAACCACGACATCTGTTAGGAATGGGCGCGCAACCTGCTGATCTCTTTTTGGGCGTGGAATTTGGCATCGATACTTTCGACTGCGTAGCGCCAACTCGCCAAGCACGAAACGGCGCAATTTTCACTTACTCTGGTAGAATTAATATTAAAAATGCTAAATTTAAAGAAGATTTTACACCAATTGATTCACGATGTAAGTGTTATACTTGCCAAAATTTCACAAAAGCTTATATAAATCATCTTTTCCGCGCGGACGAAATTCTTGCAAGCACGCTTGCTTCAATTCACAATGAATTTTTCGTAATCAACACTGTTGATAAAATTCGTGAAAGCCTTGAAAACGACACGTTTTTTGAATATAAACGCCAATTTTTAACTGAATATTATGGCGAAGAACGCACAAAAGATTTCGAAACGCAGAAAAATGAAGATTCGTTGTAAAATTAAACCAAATTCAAAAAAAGGAAATCTTATTCAAAAATCGCAAGATGAAAACGGCGAGTTTTTTGAGATTTTTGTTCGTGAACCAGCAATTGAGGGTAAAGCAAATTTGGCAGTAATTAAGCTTCTAGCGAAAGAGTTTGACGTTTCGAAAAGCCGAGTTTCCTTAAAAACGGGTACAAAATCAAGGTTTAAGATTTTCGAAATTGATTTTTGACAATCCCATTATTAAGACATTGAAAACCGTTTTTAGATCAAAGCGGCAAGATTTTTAGCGCTAATCGTGAAGGGCGAAAAGCCGGTAAAGATTCACCGGAATTCTCCAAAAACGCAAAAGAATATATAAATTGGATTTTTGAAAAGCAAGAAAATCACTTGAAACAATTTTTGGAAAGTGAACGCTGGAACGATACCTTGCTTGCTGACGATTCGAGCGATTTCTTGCGAAATTTAGCGACTGGTATATTGATTGAAAGTGTGATGAGCTGGTTTTTGAAACGAGCTAAACCAACAGCAAGTTATTTGGTTGGTCGAGGTGTGAACGCTGGGATTTATAGCGATTTTCAACCTGATGATTTGATCGAATATTCAGCAATTATTGATGGGCACACCACTGCTGGCTGTTCGTATTTGAACGGCAAAAGGATGACTTGGCAAGAATGGCAGAAAAACCCTGATATGATTCCACCACGCCATTTTGGCTGCCGTGCAACTTTGGTGCGAGTGGTTGAAGGTGGTGATGAAAGCGAAAATCCGGTGGACAAAAAGCTTTTGGAGAGAAAAGATGATTTTGTAAAAACACCAAAGAGCGAATTGATTGCCCGCGGTGAATTAGATAAGGACGAAACCAAAAAAGCAGGGTTAGCAAGGATTCGCAACGAAGAGTTTGTTTTGCCAGAAAAAACTAAAATTCCACCTCAATTAGCTTTGAGTGGAACAAACCCAAATTATGACAAAGCCCGAGAATACCAGATAAACTGCCAGCGATGCGTTCCGACTTACGAAATGCGAAGAAGGGGTTATGATGTTGAGGCTTTAGGGAATTTGCGAGGCTCGGTGAAGTTAGGGAATGACCAGAAAATTCTAGAATTATGGGGTGCTTCCGACAAAGACTTTATCAAAAACTATGTAGAATTTTCTTCAAGAAAAGAGTTGAAATACTCTGATGGCTCAAAGGATAATTTAAATAGGATTATTGAAAATATTGAACCTAATAGTCGCTATCAAATAGCTTGGCATTGGAAAGGTGGAAACAGTGGCCACACATCAGTGCTAGAAAAAACTTCTAAAGGTATCTTCATTGTTGACCCACAAACTGGAAAGATATATAAAGCAAAAGAATATCTTGGAAGAGATCTATTCACAAAAGTAAGGCTTTTAAGAATTGATAATCGCAAAATTAATGAAGATATGCTAAAATTAATTATGAAAGGCAGAAGATGATTGAAAAAATTCTAGAAGAAATAAAAAATGAATTCAATAATGCCAATGCTAAATATCTTGGTGAATTTGAGGGTAAATATTGTATTTCACTTTTTTATAAAAATGAAGAGTGGGGTGGATATAATACTTTTTATAGATTATATGATGAAAAAACCGGAATGCTTGTTGAAGAAATTGATGCTGAACCACAGCTTGACGATGATGATAACCCACGGCTCGAAATGCTAAATAACACTTTTAATGCTTTTGGTATTGAAAAAGAGTAATTCATAAAATAAACTCTTTACAACCCAAAATAAAACTGCTATAATAAAAACATAATATACGGCTCGCTAAGGCCGTATTTTCTTTTGCCATTTTTCAAAAAGAAACTCGCTACGACTTGAGCGAGCTGATATTTAAGGAGAAAATATATGCACATTTTTATAAATAGAGATTTGGAAATTCGGCTAAGTGAAGACTCGAACCAGTATAGGCTGCCAATTCTCAGAAATATTAGAATTGTCTCAATCAGAACAATAAAAATAGCACAACATTACCACAGCGCCATACTCTTTCATCTTATTTTTCATATAAATAAAAAGCCAAGATAAAGCGTTTACGTTAAACACCTTACCTTGGCTGGGATGGAGGGATTCGAACCCCCGAATGGCGGGACCAGAACCCGCTGCCTTACCACTTGGCGACATCCCAA
>CAUUHU010000002.1:0-42163 GCA_963545035.1 uncultured Candidatus Saccharibacteria bacterium
AAGAATTTTTGGAAATACTAAAATCTGGTAAAGTTCCAAAAGAATTTCGCAGCCAATACGCACAAAATTTCCGTTTCTTTCTTGAAAAAATTAAAGATGCTAGCGAAAAATATTTTTCTTCAATATTTTATGTTCCAGCACGAATTTTAGATAATTGTGTGATATTATCTATTGAAGCTGTCAATCAAGATAATGCATTACAAATCTTCTCAACACTAAACGATCGTGGTTTACCTTTAGCTGACGCGGATATCTTTAAATCAAAATTTTACAAACTTTATTTTGACAAAAATCAAAAGAATGACTTTATTAAAGAATGGAAAAAACTTGAAGAAATCGCTGAAGAGATATTTAATCCACAACAAGGTACACCAATGGATGAGCTTTTTACAAAATATATGTACTTCTTGCGTGCAAAAAATGGTACAACTAGAAGTACAACTGAATCTCTTCGTAATTTTTTCCGTGGTAAAAATCAAGATTTCCCTTATTTCAAAGATGAATCAGCTCTTGATGATTTGAGCGATTTAGCAATTTTCTGGAAGAAAGTCTATTCACAAGATGAATCTTTTGGTAATGAAGTACTTCGAAAACTTTTTGTTTTACGATATTCTCCGAATACGATGTGGGAAAACATTGTATCGGTTTGGTTCTTGCAAAATCGAGATTCAAACGATGAAATCGATTTAGATGCGTTCAGTCATTTTCTTTCAAAAATAACAAACTTCATTTTAGGTTACAGTTTAATAAATCCTGGAGTAAACCAGCTCCGAACTCCAATCTTTAAAGAAATGAGCGAAATAGTTAACCACAATATCCTCGTTCCATCTTTCGAAAATCATCTTTTTGATGAAAATTCTCTCCGCACAGCTTTCGATAACTTCGAATTTAGCAATATGAAAGGAATTACAAAATCATTTCTTGTTTGGTTTGCATTCTTAAAAGAAAATCAGCAATTATTGAGCTTAAAAGAGCCCCTTCAAATTGAACACATTTTTGCGAAAAAACGTGCCGAAATTAACGGAATTTCCGATAAAAATCTAATCGAATCTATTGGAAATAAGATTATTCTCGAAAGCTCAATAAATATTAAAGCTTCAGATTTTGAATTTGACGTCAAAAAAGACTTTTACCTCGGTAAAAAACGGCGCGGAATTTCAAAAGAGCCAAGTAAAATTGCAGAAATTATTGAGCTTACAAATCTTGACAAATTTGATGAAGATGAAATTATTGAAAGAAAATCACGAATTATTGATAATTTTATTGAAAAACTTAAAAGTGAGAATCTGTTAAAATAAGAGTACTATATGATAAATAAAGTTGCATTAAAAAATTTTTTTGAACAAAATAAAGAAGATTATTATTCTCGTAGAAAATCTGGGGATATAAAAAAATACGATGAAGATTATAAATGGGAAATTTTGCCAAAATTAAACAGTGAACTTTCGAAAATAGAAATATGTAGCGAAAATTCTGAAAAAATAGCTAAGCTTCTTTCGAAAAATCTCAATAATTTTTCACATTGGATTGATATGGATGATTTGCAAGATCTTTCAAAGCATAAAAATTTTTATCAAATTTTTGAAGATATAAAAAATTCAAATCCAGAAACTGTAATCAAAACAATCGAGGGTGTTGATATAAGTACAAATTTTCTTTCTAATAAAAAATTCGCGCCCTCAACTATTGGCTATATGTTAACAGCTTTCGACTGCAAGAATTTCTCTCTTTACAGAGAGGAGATCGCTAAAGAAATTTCAAAAATATGTTTAATTGAATTCCCAAAAAATAAGGGCGAAAAATACAAATTAGTAAATGACGCTTCAAATTTTATAGGTAATTTAGTTAATGAAGATGGAGTTTTTGTCGACAAAAATGTGAATTTACTGGGTCAAGATTTTATCTGGACAGAAATAATGTACAATAAAAATCACACCAATTAGAGGTGTGATTTTTTACTTTAATTAAAATTTTAAATATACCCAATTCTCAATCTCTGGCGAATCTACTGAGTTTTCTCGTGCAAAGTTTAATGCATCATCTTGGCGTTTTTGATATTCTTTTGCAAGTTTTTCAAAAACTTCCTCACCTTTATCAACCGAATCTAAGACTCTAACTGCAATATCGTATCGCGATACTCGATTTCTCGCCAGCATATCAAACGGCGTCGTTGTTGAACCTTTTTCTTCGTATCCGTTAATTTGAATACGCGCTGGATTTTCATAATCAAATAAAATTGATTTAAGAGTTTTAGCATATCCGTGAAAAGCAAACACAACCGGCTTATCTTTTGTAAAAATCCTCACAAAGTCGCTTTTCGAAAGTGTATTTTCGAAAGTTCCAATCCCTTTTTCACAAAGTGCTTGAACATAAACCAGGCGAATTTTAATTTGTGGAGTATCATGAAGCAAAACCTGAAGCGCCGCAACCGTTTCTTTAAAAACATAGTCGCCGCTTGCCGCCAAAATTAAATCTGGCTCATCATCTTCTAAAATTAAATTCAAATCTGTAATTTTCTGATTTTTCCAACTATCAAAAACAAATATTCCACCATTTTTAAGCTGTTTTTGTGCACTTTCAAGAGAGAAATATCTTGGTTCTGGTGTTTTTCCCGCAACCAAAACGTTAATATTATTTCGAGATTTTAGCATTTTCGAAATTGATACAACCGCAGAGTTATCATCCGCCGGCAAAAAGATCTGTCCAATTCCGTTTTCGCGACGCAAAACCTCATCAATAAAGCTTGGATTTTGGTGTGAAAAACCGTTATGATCTTGACGCCAACCAGTTGAAGTTAGAATATAATTCAAACTTGCTAAATCGCCTCGCCATTTTACCTCTTTCGATTGCGCTAAAAACTTCGCGTATTGATCCATCATCGAAGAAATAATTGGCGCAAAAGCTTCATAAGAAGTCAAAACTCCATGCCGACCAGTTAAAATATATCCTTGCAAAAGCCCTTGCAAACAGTTTTCGCTTAAGATTTCAGTTACGCGACCGTCTTTTGCTAAATCCTTTTCCCAAGGTTTAATTTCTCGTTGCCAAGAACGCGAAGTTGCTTTAAAAATCGCATCAAGTTTGTTCGAATAAGTTTCATCTGGGCTAAAAAACCTAAAATTATCAGGATTTTTTTCGAAAACTTTCTCTAGCAAAGCACCAACGGCGTTCATCGCAAGAGATTTTTCACCCACCCCTTCAGTAATTTCCGGCAATTTCAATTCTTTAAAATTCAAATTTGCATCAATAAAACGATTCCGGCCAATCCTGCTTGAATTTTCTGGTAAGAAATCATTAATCCATTCCTTAAATTCACCTCGCTCACAATCAAAAAGCTCATCAAACTTATATGATTTCATCCAATTTTCAAGTTTTTCAAGCTCATTTCTATCTGTTTTCGCCTTCAAAAGAGGTACTTGATGCGCAAGCGAGTTTCCTTCAATTTTTTGACCGTTATTTTCTTTTACGCCCGAACTGCCTTTTTTACTTCGCATAATAATCATTGGTAACCGAATAAATTTATTATTTCGCCCAAATTTTATTCGCGAAATATCTCGAAACGCATTCGAAAACGCATTCGAAAGCTCTAAATCAAAATCTTCTGCAGAATATTCATCAACAATTTTAGGCTCCCAACCAGCTCCATGAAAAAATTGAATCAATTCAAAATCACTCATTGAACCAAAAATCGTTGGGCCAGAAATTTTATAACCATTTAAATGTAAAATTGGCAAAACAACCCCGTTCTCAACCGGATCAATCAATTTATTTAAATGCCAAGAAGCCGCAATCGTTCCAGTTTCAGCCTCACCATCGCCAATTAAAGTTGTCATCACTAAACTTGGATTATCTAAAACAGCACCAAAAGCGGTAGATAACGAATAACCAAGCTCACCGCCTTCAAGAATTACGCCCGGCGTAAACGGGCTGGCATGTGATGGAAAGCCGCCCGGCCAAGAAAAGTTTTTCGAAATATATTCAATCCCCCTGCGATTTCGAACTGCGTTGTTATCAAATTTCGAAAGAGTTTCTTCAAGAAAAAGATTCGCTTGAAGCGCTGGAAAGGCATGACCAGGACCAAGCATAAATGCCGTTTTTAGATCACTTTTAGCAAAATCCAGTTGTTTTTGCATATTTAAAAGATGCGCATAAACATGATTAACGCCTGGGCAACTACCCCAATGACCAAGAAGTCGAGGTTTAATATCTTCGAAAGTTAGCGGACGCTCCAATAAAAAATTATCTTGCAAAAAAATTTGCGAAACTGTTAAATAATTTGTTGCACGAATAAACTTTTTGATATTTTCAAGATTTTGCCCACTATTCATACGTTATATTTTATCATATTTATGCTTAATTTTAAAGTTTTAAAATTAAAAACCGCCTAATATTAGGCGGCTCGGTTATAAGAGGATAGACTTCCTCAAAACAAAAGAAAAGTACGGACTCTAATTTTTAAAAAAATAATTTTAGTAGGAGGCTGATCCGCGAGTCCCAACCTTCTAGAATAAGGTGAAACAGATCAACGTTTATAATAATATCACATTACTTATATTTTGTCAACAATAAAAATTATTTTCGCCCAACTTTAACCATTGCGGCTCGCAAGACTTCGCCCTTTAGAGTGTATCCTGCACGCAATTCTGCTAGAATAACCTCTTCTTCGCCTTCAGAATCTTCATCAAATTGAATTGCTTCGTGGAGTTCAGGATTAAAAACAGTCCCTTCGGTAGAATTAATTTTTTCTACACCGATTTTCGAAAGATTTTTATCAAGATTTTTACTCATCTTAACAACATTTTGCGCCCAAGCGTTTTTTGCTAAATCTTCTGGCAAGTGTGAAATTGCTCTTTCGATATCATCAACCATTGGAATTAACGCCAAAATAGCTTTCTTTTCGCCTAAGTTCTGTGCATTCGAAACCCGACTCTCCACGTTTTTGCGATAATTCTCAAAATCTGCTCGCGTGCGTTGTAAGTCGTTTTTTAGCTCTAAATTTTCTGCGTGAAGTTTTTCCATCTTAGAATCTTTTTTGAAAAATCCACCTTTTTTCTCGTCTTTTGAAACTTCTTGATTTTTTACCAAATTATTCTCTTCCATTTTTCCTCCTTAGATATTGCTTGCATAATTTGTAATTTTCTTTAAAAACTTTTTTCGAACTTCCAGCGTATTTGAATCACGATTCATATTTCCCAAATTAATAACTTTTTTGGTTTTTATGCCACAATGATTCAATACTGCACTTTTTAGAACAGCAACCCCATAACTATCTGGTACGCTCACAATTCCACTAAAAATTTTATACCACCAACCTGGACCTTGGGATGTTGTAATTATATCAGCAGTTTTATTTTTGAGAAGCCTTTTAAATTGTCTACCTGTTATAAAATTAAGTACAAAAATTCCTTTTTGATTCGAAGAATAGGCAATGCCCGGGGTAAAGACTCGATCAATCCAGCCTTTCATTAGACTTGGCATCGAACTCCACCAGATTGGATAAATAAAAATTAAGTGATCCGCCCATTGAATTAATTCTTGCGAACGCACAATTTCAGCATCCTCTTCCATTCGCTCTCGATAGCCAAAGCGCAAAACTGGATCAAATTTCATTTCCGCAAGATTTAGAGTTTCGATTTGATGCTTTTCTTTATCAAGGTTTTCTATAACTTTATTAAAAATAGCTGCGCTAAAACTCTTTTTATCTGGATGACCATTTACCACTAGAATATTCATTGCTTATAGAATCTCCTCTAGGAGCTCACCCGTTTTCTGAACAAGGCGCACAACTTTGCCGTAATTCTGGCGAGTTGGTCCTAACACTCCAATGTAAGAATTTTCCGAAAATGGACTTTCGAATTTCGAAATAATCAAACTTGCACCCGAACTTTTGCCAATTGGATTTTCGCTACCGATATAAACATTCAACGGTTCATTTGGTGCAACTTCACGCAGCCAAGGTTCAAGATTATCTAATAATTGTGCGATCGACTGTACGGCGTCACCGCTTTCGAATTCTGGCTGTGAAAAAAGATTATAAATTCCGTTCATGTAAAGCTGATCGCCAATCGTTGCAAGACCAAGATTGCCAGTAATCTCAACTAAAGAATCCACCGCAGAACGAATCGCATGGTCGGCACGATCATTTTGGGCTGCCACCCGCGAAGAAATTGCGCGAAAACCTCTTAGATTATCTTTTGAATTATTTGCATTGAGCAAATTTTGCTCGTCTCCGCCCTGATTTTCTTCTGTTAATCGATTAACATAAAACCGATATCCTTTATCTGTCGGGATTCTTCCGGCAGAAGTGTGCGGCTGAGTAATCAAGCCAAGCTCTTCCAGTTTAGCCATTTCCGAACGGATTGTTGCACTAGAAACTTCGAAAAGTTTAGCTAGCGTCACCGAACCAACCGGGCTAGCAACCTCAGCATACTGCTCAATAATTGAAACTAAAATTTGCGTTTGTCGCGGCGTAATATTCATACTTTCAGTTTAGCACAAATTAGCACTTAGGTCAATAGAGTGCTAATTCTGTATTTTCAGAACATTACACTTGACTTTTTTACTTTTGCATGTTATAATTACATTGTTTTGATTTATGTCAAAAAGTTTTTTCAAAGGAGGGCTTTAGATATGCCAAGAATTACATCAGTTTCGTTAGATGCCTCAAAAAGGAATGCACACACAATTAATGAAAAGTTCCGCGAGCAAGTCTTTACGAGTAGTAACAACGATAAGCTAACTGGATTTAGTAAGTTTTGCTTCGAATTTCACAGTCTTAACCCCGGATTAGATTTTAAGTTTAGACTCGTCAATGACCACGGAGAAACACTATACTCAATATGGCTTACAAATGAAGCTTGGGAGCTTGTAAAGATCCCCGAAGGATATTCATTTGACAAAGCAAGTGGTTTTTCTGATGGCACATTTAAAAGTGCAGTTTTTGTGGGACGCAGGCGAATAACTAATTACATCTAACCGATAGGTCCTCGAAATCAATCCCGTACTTTACGGGATTTTTTATTTTTCCTTAAAATTTTATATCCGTATAAAACAATCTCAAAAATATTTTGCTTGACTTTTTATTATGTTTATGATATAATTACAAAGTCTTAGTAATTACTAAGAAGCAAATTTAAAAGAAGAGTTATCTGGAATATTATCTATTCATTTTTCTGGATTTTCATTTCCGCAGATGGGTTTTCAATACCTGAAAGCTCGCCCGCGGGAATGAAAACCGCTAAAATAAATGAAAGGCTTTCGCTAATAAGAGTGAAAGAGATGTGAGAAAAATGGCTAACCTCAAGAGAAAAGAAATGATGCAGTTAAACACCCTAAAACAAAAATGGTTTTCGGGACAAGTGCTAAACATGAAGGTTATTTAGTGTTATTTAGTGCTTTAGATTTTCGTAATTTAATCCTACCAAAAGGGTGGAAGATTGATGCCAAAAATGGTTTAACAGACAAATACTTTACTAGTGGTTCATACGGCTCATATCCAGTATTTATAAAAAATGTATTGGTTGCAGGACCAAAGATAAATATTGATGAAAAAACAGATAAGGCCGTTATTTATAGACCATAGCTCTTCTAAACCCGCAAAAAATGCGGGTTTTTCTTTTGGATTATTTTTGTAGTTCTAAAAATTTGCTCTTGATATCTTCCAAAAGTTTTCTTGCTCGCACACGAACTTCGATATCTTTATAATTAAACTCAACATCTTGGTGCATAATTTGATCAATAATTCGCGCCGTATTTCGAAAATCATCGTTTAAAATAAAGTGGAAATATGGCACTTCAAGCGCTTGCTCTAGTGAAGAAATCGCTTCTGGTAAACGCTTCGCAAAATCCTTTTCGAATTCTTCTGCACTTGAATATCGGTTTGCAAAACGCGCTCGCCAAGTTTCGAAATCTGGTGGCAAAATGAAAATTGCAACCACGCGCTCGCTCATTTTTTTATATTCTGCAATTCCTTGAATATCAATATCCGTTACAGAAATCTGCCCGTTTTGGTTTGCTTTTTCGATTTCCGCAACACTTGTTCCATAAATCTTTCCGTGGACAAATTTCGCCTCAATAAATTCACGCTTTTTAAGCATTTCTTCGGCCTTTTCTTTCGAAATAAAGTTATAATCAATGCCGTTCTGTTCAAGATTACCATTATTCTCACGAGGCGCGCGCGTTGTATGACTCACGATATCGCGATATTCTGGGTTTTTCAAAAGATGTTTTTTGGTCGTATCCTTTCCCGCGCCAGAAATTCCCGCAAGCAATAAAACTCGAGAATTTTCAACTAGCGAAATTGCTTCGGGTGGCGTTTGATAATTTTTTACAAGAAATTCGAGGTTATTCATCTTAAGATTATACTATATTTTTTGAATTTCATCAAAGATTTCTTGCTCAGAAATTTCATTTAGTTTTCGGTTTTTAACAATTTTCGAAACAATTTCAGCTGCAAAAAATCCAAGAAAATCCTGCTCAATTTCATTTTCACCATTCATATATTTTTCAAAATCATAGTTTTTGGCATTTTTAGAAAATTCTAAGAAATCTTTTTTAATCTCTGGTGAAAGTTTAATATTTTTCGAAATCCCAGCCAAATAAAATCCTCCGCCAACCGCCAAAATGTCCATTAAAAATTCATTTTTAAAATTTAATTTTCGCAAATTTTCACTTGCAACAGCTCGAATTATCGCATTTCGAATATCAATATTGCGAATATCTCTAAAAACCTCACAAATTTCAAAAGCAGCATGATTTTGCCTTCTATAAAAATCAACTCCATCATCAGAATAAGTCCAAATTTTTCGGCAAAAAACCAAATCATAACCTTTATTGCCGCCAAACTGCGGGCGTAAAATTCGCGCCACCTGCCTATAACTCGAGCGCAATTTCTTACGAAAAACTTTATTGTTTTTAAAATTTCCCAAAATTATTTTTCGCATTTTAGAATCTCCTTTTTGGCAAATTTAATAAATTCCATTGTTGGGATTCGCACGGCTTCAATCGGTTTAATTTTATGAAATTTACAATATTCACCAACCAAAAAATCACCAATTTTATAGCCCAAATTGTGTGGAAAATCAGGATTTTCACCATTAAAATTATACAGCCATGCATTATAATTATATTCTTTTTTATTTTCGCAAATATCAATCGCTTCAGCAAGCCGCTTTAAAATCATTCCTTTTTCATTTTCATAATAATACCAAGCTTTATCTTGCCAAGAAACACCAGCTTCATCTCGAATTTGCCTCTCAAAATTAATTGCTAAACCTTCAGGTATAATGTTCGACATAAGCCAAAGATCTCTTTCGTAAAACCCTCGATAAACATGGTTTAATTCGTGAAAAATTAGCTGAACAAAATCCTTTTCCCGAATTTCATCGTCATATATTTGAATTTTTGCTAAATTCTCCTCAAGATATCCCACTCCCATAAGGCGCTCATCTTCATTATCTTCAGTTATTATTTTCTCTTCATAAGCGAAATAAATATCAACACCCTCCATCGCTATAAAATTCATCTCAAAAAATGGTCGAAAAAGCTCAAAAAAACTCTCAATTTTTTCACGAGTTTTTGATTTTATTTCTTTATTAAAAATCAAATTAAACATAATTTCTCCTATAATAAACTCAAGATTCTTAAAATTAAAAGCCCCTTTCGGAGCCCTTAAAATTAAAATTTAGCGTTTGTATGAACATTCACCACATCGTCAACGTCATCAAGCGCATCCATTAGTTTTTCAACTTTCGCGCGAGTTTCGTCATCGGTGATTTCAACTTCCATATTTGGTACATATTGAAGTTCGGCTTCTTTCACGGTTAGACCTTTTTCAATTAGTTCTTTTCGAACTTTCATTAGATCTTTCTGATCTGTATAAACTATAATTTCGCCATCTTCTTCAACCGCATCTTCTGCACCAGCATCAAGAATTTCAAGCAGAGCGTCTTCGCCTGTCGCCTCAACCAAAATAACGCCTTTTCGAGAAAATTGAAACATCACGCTTCCGGCGTCAGCAATTCGGCCGCCATTTTTCACTAAAGCTGTTTTTACTTCCGGCAAAGTTCGGTTGCGGTTGTCTGTTGCAGTTTCAATAACTAGCCCAATACCGTTTGGACCATAACCTTCATAGGTGATTTCCTCAAGGACTGCTGCATTTTTATCAGCAGCTCGCGCAATCGCACGCTCAATATTTGCGTTAGGCATATTTACTGCCCGTGCTTTTTCGATCGCAAGCGCCAGGCTTGGATTCATATCTGGGTCAGCACCACTGCGCGCTGCAATTGCTATTTGATTTCCGATTCGTGTAAAGATTGCGCCTCGTTTTGCGTCGTTCACACCTTTTTGTCGTTTAATTTTTGACCACTTATTATGACCAGCCATAACTCTCCTTAATTTTTATCTATAAATCTTTACCTATTTTAACACTTTTTGGCTAAAACTTCAAATTTAGAAAGCAAAAATATAGCTATTTTTATTTAATTCGGTGCGCCGCTACACGAATAATTTCGCTCCAGCTCAAAAATGGTTGTGGAATTTCAGCCAGTTCTCGAGCAGTCATTTCATTTCGAATCGCTAGAGAAATTTGTGCAATGATATTCGATGCATCTGGTGCGACAACACTCCCCCCGATGATTTTTCCTTTTTTATCGCAAACAAGTTTTACAAATCCATTACTGAAGTTCTCGATATTGCTCTTTGCTATCAAGTTTAATGGCGCAATCGCAGTTTTGTATTTCAGATCTCGTTTCAAACAATCATCTTCACTTAAACCAACACTTGCAATTTCTGGCCAAGTTGAAATAGTTCGAGGCACAAGCGGAAAATTAACCTCCAATTTCGATCGAGGATGTAAAATATTATGCGCAACCGTTCGACTTGAAAGTAAAATCTCAGATGTTTGCATTTGCGGATTAACAACTCCCCCAACGGCAAAAATATGTTTCATTGAAGTTTGTGCAAATTCATTTACTAAAATACCATCTTTTGAATATTCGACATGGGCATTTTCAAGCCCAATATCTGTATTTGGAGCTCTTTCACCAACAACCAGGATTTCATCAACACGAACAAATTTTTCTGCTCCACCACGTTGAAAAATCACCCGTTTCATTAGCCCGTCTTTCCGAACAGCTAAAACACGTGTTTGTGGCAAAACGTAAATATGATGTTCCTCAACTAAAATATTCTCTAAAGTAATTCCTACTTCTTCATCTTCTTTAGGTAGAATTCTAGCCGAAACTTCACTAATATAAACCTTCGTGCCGAAAATCGCCAAAAATTGCGCAATCTCAACAGCTTCCGATCCTCCACCAATTATAAATATACTCCTTGGTGGACGTGAGATTTCAAAAATTGTTTTAGGAGTATAATATCTTATATTTTCGATGTTTTTAACATCCGGAATTGAAACTTTCGAACCAGTCGCAATTAAGAAATTCTTTGCAGAATAATGCTTTTGGTTAATTGAAATTTCATTTGGTGTTAAAAATCTTGCTTCACCACGAAAAGTTGTAATCCCTAAGCTTTCGAAGAACTTTTGGTTGTCATGAGCGCCAGTTCGTTCAACTGCAAGTTTTCTCCAATTGGAAATCATCGGAAAGTTGTAGGTTAAATTTGCTGAACGGAGCCCCATTTTTTCTATCCGCTTAGCTTCAAAAAAAGTTTTTTCTACCTTTGAAATTGCCGCCAAAGGAATATCACTGTAATTTGGCGATTCACCACCAAAAAGGTCATTCTCAACAATAGCGACATTTAAACCAGCCTTTGACGCGATATTGGCAGCAGCAGAACCGCCGGCACCACTCCCAAGCACAATTAAATCAAAATCAAATTTTCTTTTTACCATTTTTATACTCCTTAAATTATGCTTTTGAAATTTTTATATACATACGCAGCCTCTGGGTGAATCTTTTGTAAAATTCCACTAGCTTGCCTTCGAATATCGTCACTAGTTATCTCTGGCTTATTTTTTTGCCAATCAGCAAACTCAAGAAGAGTTTTTTTAATGAATTCATTGCTTTGGCCTTCTGGAGATTTTACTATCAAAAAAGTTTCGCTTAAACTTCTCTGTAGTTTTTTATAGTCAAATTTTTCGATTTTTCCGTTTGACTTAACTACAACCCTCATAACGAAACTCCTAAAATCTCTGGAGTGAATATAACGACCCCTACAATAAAAGCTAAAATTATCATTCCTAAACCAGATACAAATTGCAAAAATCGTTTATTTTTATTTCGCCAAACCTGAATTTCGGAAATTGGATGACCGCCAGATATAATGCAGGCAATACTAAAAATTGGCAAATTAGAAATCAAAACATATATAGCTAAAATAGCAAACTGAAATGCAGGCGAAACTCTTGACGCAAATAATGCTGAGACTATTAAAGGCGCAAAATAGAATAATAATTCACTCAAAACACTAATCACCCCTAAAGCAAAAGCCTCGGCTGAATGCTTAGTTTTACTTGCACGATTATTTAAATACTTCGCTAGTGGTCGAGGAACCCAGAGCTCTGTTCCATTTCGAATATTCTTTCCTCGTCGATAGTAAAAACCCCATGTAGCAACACCAGCGGAAACCAATAACCCTACTAAAACAGCCCAAACAACCTTCGAAAATACAAAATTATAAAATATTCCACCAAAATGCGCAAAAGTAGAAAAAATCAAAATTGTCGAGCATATCGAACCCAAAACCAATGACATTGAAAGTTTGGTTAGTTGAAGTTGAGACTTTTTACGGCTTAATGTATGCCCACTTAAAAGTGTTAAAACGCTAATACTCAAATGGAAACTAGCGTGCACCATTGCCGCTAAAATCACCACCAATAAAATCATCCAACTATCCATAACCTTTATCATAAATTATATTATAAGCACGAGCGAAAATCAAGGAAAATGTTTAAGTTTTTTCTAAAAAGCCTTGACTTTTTTATTTTTTTGTGTTATTATAAATAGCGTAATAATAAATAAAACAAAAAAGGAAAAATACATGGCACAACATGAACGAATGGCCTCATGGGACAGGCACCGAACTAAAAAAGAACTTCGAAACTTTATTGATGCAAGAATTTCTCGTTTTGATGAATTTGACGATTTAATGTAAAAGCTAAAGCTCCTAGAATTAGGAGCTTTTCTATTGAATTTTTTTTCTAAATATGCTAAAATAGACTTATTGTGGTAGCGTAGCTCAGTTGGTTAGAGCGTAGGACTCATAAGCCTAAGGTCGCAGGTTCAATCCCCGCCGCTACTACCAGAGATTATTTTTAGGTTGTTGTAGTTATTACATCAACCTTTTTTATTTGATACATTGCATATTAAATAAAAACAACCCTCTATTTAATAAGAGGTTGTTTTAAAAAATAATTTCTTGGTTGCGGGAGTAGGATTTGAACCTACGACCTCTTGGTTATGAGCCAAGCGAGCTGACCAGACTGCTCCATCCCGCGATATCTGTTTTATATTTTATCACGGGTTTTACTGAAAGTCAATAGTTTTTATTTATTTTGATGATTTTTGCGCATTTCCACCAAAAATAAAGTTCATCCACTGTGTAAAATTAGATTGCTTAGCGGTCTCGGTTTGTTGCTTCTTCTTTTCTTCCGGATATTTAGAAAGTATTAAAACGTGCTCGCCCGGTAACGCAAGCCCTAGCTTTTCACGTACCGCTAACTCTTGATATTCTGAGCTCTTTAAATATTTTTGCTCATATTGTAATGTTTGGTAGTTAATTTCTTCAATTAAAGCTTGCCTTTGTTTCAACTCAAGCTTTTTCTGAATGGCATAATTTTTTTCCATCGCAGAAATGCTTCCCCAAACCCAAACAATTGAAATAACTATTACACTCCCCATGATAATATTACTCAAAGTTAAAATATCGTTCGAAAAATAATATTTCGCACGACGAGTTTTAGTTTTTAAATCGTTTACGTTTAATTTCACTATTTAATTTTATCATATTTTTTGTTATAATTAAATAGTCGGGGGATTAGCTCAGCGGTTAGAGCAGTCGTCTCATACACGATTGGTCGCTGGTTCGAACCCAGCATCCCCTACCAAATTCGCCTAATTGGCGTTTTTATTTTTGTTTAAAATTCAACAAAAAAACCGCCCCATCTGAATGAAAAGCGGTTTTCGTAAATTGATTATTTCTTTCGAGAAACTGTTAAGAATCCGTTTCGTGGATTTTCTTTTACAATTCGATCTTCTGGAAGATCGCAAGGTGTTCCCTTATCATTTTTTTCTTTTTTAGCAAAGAAGTAAATTGTTTGTGGTTTTCCACCGCGCAAAGTTACTTCACTTTTGTGCAAATAATATGTAATTCCTTTTGAATTTGTTTGACTATAAGCCATTTCTATCCTTTCATTACTACTGTTGTATATTTTCATTGTATACTAGTTATTAAGTAGTGTCAAGAGTTTTTATACTTTTGGCGTATATTTTTTTAGAATAAGCTTAAGAATTGTCGTAATTATCATTTTAACTATAATCATAATTATGATTATAAATGCGAGCAGCGTTGTCCAACCAGCAAGATCTGGCGACCAAAGTGGTGCAATAAATGTATAAACATATTCCGATTCACGTAAAGATTCAACTTTTAATTGGCCTTGAGTACTTGAAGGATACTTATTTTGCTCATTCAGGATACATTGTTGATAAGCTAAAGAGTATCCGCCACTAAATCTTGGCCTACAAGCCTGTTCGGCTTTTTTAAAAATATTTCCGTTTGGATTATTTTCGGCGGCATCACGTGCAGCCTGCTCGGCTTTAGCTGAGTCAATTTTATAAATATTAGCCCAGGCGACTTTAACTTCCCTATTAATTTTAAACCAATGCGTTTTATCGCTATACACGATTCCGCCACTGTTCATATGTGCACGAACATAATTAGCGAACTCAATTGTTGCTTTTCTAGCAGCTTCAACGTCACCAGCTTTATCCGCTGCTTCAACCGCTTCTCGCCGACGAACCATTCCAACATTATTTAATCTTAATGCCGTTAAATTAACAAAGATGACAAGCAAAAGCAAAATAAACAATTGCCAGTTTTTTAGCGATTGTATCTGTTTAAGACGCTTTTTAATCTTGCCTTTACCCACCATAATTCTTATGTCTATTTTATCAAAAACTTTCAAAAATTACAAATTTTGCTTAATTTTTTCAGCTAATTTTTCGCCAACTATTTTCGAAATCTCACTAACCGGAGCTTCACGAATTCGCTTCACTGAACCAAATTTACGCAATAATTTCGCTCGTGTTTTTGCGCCAACTCCATCAATTTTTTCTAAAATATTCTGCGTTTGTTTTTTTGTGCGTAAATTCGAATGATAATTAATCGCAAATCTATGTGATTCATCACGAATTCGCTGAAAAAGTTTAGTTAAATCACTAAATTCCGAATTATTCTCACCAAGTAAATTGCGGGCATGTCCATGCGAATGACTTTGCGACAAATGCAAATTCAAAACTAGAAAATCGCCTTCACGCCGAACCGAAAAATCTTCACCTCTTTTAGCTAAATTTTCATTAAGCCAATCCGTTTTCAGATTAATATTTCTAGTGTCAAAAATAATTTCCTCATCACGTTTAGCTATTCCAATCGCTAAAATGTCGCTCGGTAAAACTTCTAACGCTGCACTTAATTGGCCTTTTCCGCCATCAATTAAAACTAAATCAGGCCGCGCCCATTTTTCATTACGTTTCGAAAATCGTCTCGTTAGAACTTCTTTCATGTGTAAAAAATCATCATTTCCACCAGTAGTCATTTTAAATTTTCGATACTCGCGTTTATCGCTTAAACCGTTCGAAAAAACCACCATTGAAGCCACGTTATTTTCACCTCCCGTATGCGAGATATCATAAGCCTCAATTCGCCGCGGAGGATTTTCAAGAGAAAGAATTTCTGCCAATTTCGAAAGTGCATGATCTTTAGAAATATCCAAAAACTCCTCGTTCGAAAAAATAACCTGCTTGCCAAGTTCGCTCAAATCCCGCAACTGATTGCGTTTTTTTGCCGCCATTTCGAAATTCTGTTCACTCGCAAAATCAAACATTTCTTTTTCAATTTCAAGCTGGAGCATTTTTCGCTCACCCTTCAAATACCTTGCGAGCTGCCGTAAATTACGCTTATACTCAGCCTTTTTTTGATTAAATTCCTGCGAATCCTGTTCGAAATTTTCCAGCCCTGGCGTTAATCCAATTTGAAAATCTAAACTATTCTTTGCTGGCATTTTTTCGCTCAAATAGTACGGAAAAACTTTTCGAAGCAACCGCACCGATTTTTTTACCGCATTTGAATTATAAAACGGCCCAAAATATTCCGCCGAATCATCAAGCGGATTTTTAGTAAAACTGATATGCGGAATATTATCACGAAAGCCAATTCGCACATAAGTTGGCGATTTATCATCCCGCAAAAGAATATTATATTGAGGCTTATAGCGCTTAATCATCTCACTTTCCAAAAAAAGCGCATCCATTTCAGTTTCAACTTCAATCCAATCGGTCATCGCTATTTCTGCCACCAAAGCTTGCGTTTTCGAATCTTTACCGCGTGAATTTTGAAAATATTGCCGAACACGATTCTTTAAATTCGCCGCTTTTCCGACATAAATAATTTCATCTTTCGAATTTTTATGAAAATAAACGCCAGCGGAATTTGGCAGTTTTTTCAGCTTTTTCGAAAGTCGTTCATTCATATTTTATATTATAACATTTTTCGAAAGATTCGCGAAAATCTATTGACAAAATTATTATTATTATTATTATATAATAAGGCTTAGAAGTTATATTTGCGTAATTTCTCACAAAATCGGGTGTGCCGATTCGTCCTTTAGAAAGAGGTGGCAAGATGCCAAACAATACTCACAACATAAACTTTGGAATGGGCCAAGATGGGGGATCTGGTGGTAATAATAGCTGGTCAGCGCCTGTTTATGGTTGCGATTCTGAAGGTAATGATGTTACGGTTTCATTTGGTCAAAATAACCATCAAGGTGAAACTCTAATATCTAGTGGCCACAAAAGCTTCGATGATTTCTATGACAAAGACTCTGGACATGACCATTATGGTCCAAATGGAGAAACTGGAAGAAATGGTGATCGTGGAGCCTATAAATAATCTAAGCCACCTTTTTGGTGGTTTTTTAACTACAAGGAGTAAAAAAATGGACTTTTCATCAGAAAAAAATCCCAATCCAAGAAACCTCACCATAGACGTTTATTCAAAATGGCTGAAAGATATTGAAGATTCGATAATTACAAAAGACTTGGCTAAATTAGAGTCAACCAGAATAAAAATTTCAAAAGAAATTTCAGGAGCAATGTATCGATGGGATGCAAATCCGGGTATCATAGATCTGCTAGAGTTGTCTATAGATAGTTTTGCATACTTATCAAAACACCCAAAAGATGATTCTTTTAGAGAAGAACTACTAGCAGAATGCAAAAAACTCAGCCCCGAGCAAGATTAATCTTGCTCTTTTTAATAAAAACTTAAAACTAAGGAATATTTATGTTAATAGAAAAAGCCAAATATCCAGATTATCATTACGAATTTTATTATTCTATTTTTAAAGATGGCTCTGAATACTTTTTAGAATTTGATTTTTACGGGCCAGAAATTAATTTTTCGAAAAATTCAGAAGTTGCAAAAGAGATTTTCGAAACAGTTGGCGTTGATTTTATTGATTGGAAAGTTAAAAATAAAATTGCAAAAATAACCCTTCAATTTCCCGAAAAATTATACAATAAATAATAAAGCAACAATTCTTAACATATTTTATATCTGTTTTGTTAAAAATTTTAGCAAGATTTTTTACAAATATAAAGCAAACTTGGTAGCTGCAATTGGGTCTTTTTTATATAATTAGTGTTATAATATTTAATATGAAAGGACAAAAAATGTTTAGCCAAAATTTGCAAAAACTACGTGCTACAAAAAATATTTCGCAAGAACAACTTGCCGATAAAATTGGAGTTTCGCGGCAATCAGTTTCAGCCTGGGAGAGTGGAAAATCTTCACCAGAGCTTGAAAAATTAGTTGCTATAAGTAATCTTTTTAATGTTAGTTTAGATGAATTAACTGGTGAAATTTCAACCAAGAAAATAGATTTTGATAAAGAAGATTACAATAAAACTTATAGAAAAATTGCCATAATTCGATCTCTAGGAATTTTTATTTTATTCTTAGGAATCGCACTTGCTACTTTCTTTTCGGGATATGATTTTAAAATGCGACAATCCCTACTCTCAGATTCAATGCCAGATTTCTCTATACTTTCTGGTATCGTTCTAATGTTATCCCTAGCAATCGCAGTGCCGTTATTTATCCTTGCCAGAAACTTTGACAAAACAGCAATTGAGAATCTTGTCGAATCTAACGTAAAAATTAACGAAGTTTTTTCGAAAAAAGAAATTCAGAATACTGAAAGTATTGAAAGCTTTAGTAAAATGGCTCTTGTTTCAATAGTCTTCATTGCTATAGCTAGTCATCAAGTTATCTACAATTTCACAAATCTTGGCGGAAGAACTGCGTCAACGATTTTCATGCTCCTACTTGGAATTGGGCTTTCTATATCAACCTATGGCAATTCTATTTTTGCTAAAATTAGCAACTTTAACGAAATCGAAAGTGAAAATACAGAGAAAAATCGAAAAATTGGCCTTTTTGCAGCTATCACAATGATGTCAATTACAGCATTTTACCTAACTTACAGTTTTATCACCAATGACTGGTCTTCAGCAAGAATTTTTTACCCTGTAGGTGGTATCGCAGTTGGAATTTTTGCAGTAATCACTAATCATAAAAAATAAATACCGAAAAACGCTCAATTTACAAACTGAGCGTTTTTATATTTTTCGAAAATTAGTTTTTATATAAAGCATGCGAATTTGCTGCAACACGTTCAAGAAACAACAGCTGCGCCTGAGAAACGTTTTCAGCTTTACCAGCCCAAGCTTGCAATGCCGACAACTGGAGTGATCTAGCATAGCTATATGTAACCCCCCAATCGAATGGGCCAAGATTTGTAATTTCTTGCAGATTATCTGTTGCTTGAGTTGGCGTTTGACCACCAGATAAGAATACAATACCTGCTAATTCTTTAGGAACAGAACGCTTCAAAGCTGCAACAGTTTCGCGCGCAACTTCTCTTGAAGATGATTGAATCTCACTTTCAGAGCCAGCAAGAACCATACTTGTTTTTAAAATTGTTCCAGCAAGATCGACTTTAAAGATTTCTAATTCTTTAAATAAGCTCTTTAAAATCTTTTCGGTAATCTCACGACACTGCTTTATTGTATGACTACCCGAGTAGATAACCTCAGGTTCAACAATCGGTACAATCCCATATTTTTGGCAAGCTTTCGCATATTGAGCTAAAATTCGTAAGTTCGCCTCAATAGCTGCATCACTCGGAGTTCCTTTTTCTTTATTTATTTCGAAAGCAACTCGCCATTTTGCAAAGTCGATATTCATTTTTGAATATTTTTCAAGCTTTTGTTCCAAAGAATCTAGACCAACGGAAATAGTTTCGCCCTCAAAACCAACTAAAGGTTGGAGTCCGCCATCAAGTTTAACTCCAACTAGAATATCTCGATTTTTCAGATATTCAACAAAATTAACGCCTTCAGAGGTATTTTGTTCAACAGTTTCTTCAAACAAAATAATTCCACTTAGATAATTCTCGATATCTTGAGTTTTAAAGAACATTTCCCTATAAGCTCGGCGATTTTCGAAATTATCTTCAACGCCAATACTTTCAAACTTCTTATGGATATTTCCGCCAGACTCATCTGCCGCAAAAATTCCTTTTGGTCGAACAACTAGACTTGACGCAATTTTATGCAACCTTCCTTCAATATCTGGCGTATCGCTTATGATTTCAACTGGTAATTCATAATTTTTACGATTTAGAATTTGTTGCGCATAAAAGGGTTTTAGAACATCATTAAAATCTGATTTATTCGCAATTGTTAGTGCTAGCTGCAAATTCTCTTCTAAATTAGAAGAGTTTGAAAAGTTTTCAGCTACAAAAGCAGCTTGAAAAATATTATTCTGATAAAAAGAATTTAAACCAAAATCGGCTTCTACGCTAGCAATTTTTTCTTTATTTCCAGCAACTATTTTAGCTCCGTCAAAAATAACTACGCTACGAACGCCGACCTTCAATAAAGATTCGACAACAGTTTGATAGTTGGAATAATCGATTAAATCACTTAAATTTTGTTTTCGAAAATCCACAAAAACTAAATTCGCTCGAGCAAAAAGTTCCCTTGATAGATCTTGATCCAGATCAGCAATGTTATAAACCAGCTCGATTTGTCGGTTTTCAGATAGATATTTTCGAAAATCCATCAAGTAAGATTCCGAAAAGTTTGTATCCGCGATATAAATTAAATCTGGTGCATAAGGTGGGGAATTCCATTTTGTTTCTCGTGGGTTGCTTGTTAAGATAAAGCTCTTACCCTTATATGAAACGATAAATCGTTCAACTAAAGAATCATTGATTTCACTATATTCAAATTGAGATATTCCTTTTGGATTAGCATTCGAAAAGGCCTTGAAATGAGCAGCGGTAAAAATCTTCTCACTTAAAATTGTACCGCCAAAAATACCAGCTTTCTTTTTGTAATTCAAAGTAGAATCATCAAAAGTTAAATCATAATGAAAATCATTAAGCTCATCTTTGTATATTTTTTGATCTTGAATATCTAGAAAACTGTCTTTTGTTGCATTTCCAATCGATAGAATCGTCGGTTTCATTTCCCACCTTTAAAAATTATTATGCTTTTGTTTAATTATACCAAATTTTCAATACTAACGCAAATTTAAAGATTAAACAAGTCGTTTAAACTTTCCGCAACAGTTGGGTGCGTAAAAATTTGATCTCGCAAAACTGTATAATCAAGATCAGCATCAATTGCAGTTTTTATAATATTTATCACTTCTGGTGAATTATAACAGAATAAAGCTGCGCCTAAAATTTTATTCGTCTGTGCATCAACTACGGCTCGCAAAAGCCCCGTTGGCTTAAACTCAAGTTGAAGCTTTGGAATCGCTGCGGCTGGAATTTCTTTCACTTTAATTTCAAAACCTTCCGCTAAAGCCTGTTTTTCAGTCAAGCCAACTTTCGAAAATGGAATTTGCAAGAAAACTGAATTTGGTAAATTTTTACGATTATTTAAGGAATATTCGCCATCACCATAAAATTGCGAACGCAAAATTCGAAAATCATCCAAAGAAGCATAAGTGAATTGTTCCTTTCCGCGCACGTCACCAACTGCCCAAACTTTCGGATTTGAAGTTTGAAGTTTTTCATCCGTCCAAATTCCACCGTTTTCAAGCGTTTTAATTCCCGCTTTTTCAAGATTTAATTTTGAGGTTACAGGTTTTCTTCCGACTGAGACTAACACTTTATCAAACGCAAAATTTTCGCCATTATTTTTCACCAGAATCCCATTTTCAGTATTTTCGAAAGCTTCAATATTTGCATTAAATTCAAAATTAACACCTTGCGAAACTAGAAAATCAAAAATTGTTTTTTGCATCGAATCATCTTCATTGGCCAAAATTTTATCAAATTTTTCAAAAATTGTAACTTTTGTGCCTAATTTTGCAAAGGTTGAAGCAAATTCCAAACCAATAAATCCACCGCCAATAATTGCAAGGTTATTAATTTTTTCTTGACTATCAAGAAGTTCCGTGCTTGTAAAGATTTTCGAATTTTGCAGGTCTTCTTCAATTCCTTTAATTTTAGGAATAAAACTTTCTACGCCAGTATTAATGATAATTTTATCGGCCAAAAGCTCAAGTTTTTCACCATTTGATTCAACTAAAACCGTGTTCTCATCTAAGAATGAACCAAACCCATCAAAGACCGTAACCAAATTGTTATCGGCTAACATGTGGTAATTTTTTGAGTTTAACCGCTTAATAACATCGTTTTTACGCGAAATTGCTTCTTCGAAAGTCAAATTTTCACTTGCCGCAACCGCTAAAGTCTTTGTTGGAATACAGGCAATATTAATACAAGTTCCCCCGTACATTTTCGAAGATTTTTCGATCAGAGCAACCTTTTCACCTTTACTCGCTGCCAAAACTGCCAAAGTTTTTCCAGCTTTCCCAAAACCAATTATAATTTTATCGAATTTCATATTACCTCTTTTCTCTTTCTATTTTATCATATTCAACTTAGAAAAATCTTAAATCAAAAAGAAAAACCCCCGAATTTTCGGGAGATTTTCTTGGCTCCCCTTGATAGAAATATTACTAACTAACAACTACTCGGGGATTATATCCGATAATCGAAAATCTTCAATTTTAATAGATGAATCTTTCGAAAACATAGACAAATCAACATCATCTTCATAAGCAAATAGGTATTTTTTATATTCTTTAGAGTCTTGCCAATGCACCCCACTTTTCGCCATATTTTTATATAATGATAATGAATTTGGTAAGAATTTATAATGAAATATTACCGATGATATATCTATAAAATTTAACTCTTTCGGAAATACGAAATGATCGTTCACGATTAATTCATTTCCAGTGTAATATAGTAGCGGAACCTTTTGCAAACTAGATCTTAAACCAAAAACCCTTCCTCTAGGACCGCCATAGATTCTTAAACCATAAAAAGGGTTTATTTCTGTTTTATAAGTATTCGAATCGACAAATTTCATATCACTTATATTCTTATTTTCGAAAATAGGCTTTTTAGAATATACGTCTACCATAATAGCTTTAACAGATTTACGACCATCCTTACTTATGGAATCAATGTATTTTTCTATCTTTTCATCAACATGGAATAATTCATCAGAATCAACATTCAAATACCATCTGTTAATTCCATAAATATCTAAAATCTGCTGTCTCCAGCTACAAGCCCTAAAACAATTATAGGTAGCTTCAACATTGTATAAATCCAGTTTAATATCTTTAATATTTTTCGTAATTTCACTTATCTTTTTTATTGAATCATCATCAGAATTATTGTTTACTAATACGAAATTCTTAACACCCAATTCAACATAATGCCTTATCCATTTTTCAAAAAATTCTGAAAAATTATTAAATATACAAATTAAAATAACCTCTTTTTTGTTTTTATTGATAGGCTTTAAGTTATTTTCGACCTTACTGAGTTTATCATTCAACCCTAAAATTAAATACTTAAGTGTTTCATTATTAAATTCTATATTGTTATAGTCTTTAGCAATATTTACATATTTATGTCTAGTTTTACCATTCTTAATTTTGCCTATTTCTTTAAGCCTTTTGCTAACTTCAAAATTCGATATATCACTTAATAAATTCTTATGCTTGTCTAAAAATCGAAAATCAACATCGTTAAAAACTTCAAATTTGCCCTTTTTCGCATGAGAAGATTTTAGCCCCAAAATCCGCTTCATAAAAGATATGATCGTTCCATGAGAAACTATTAATACAGTGTTATTTTTGAAATTATTCTTTTTAACATCAGTTAAAAAATCGCATAATCTGCTCTCAATACTATATTTACTATCACCATATTGGCCAAATCTAATAAAAAAATCCCCAGCGACTTGTTTTTCCCTAACCTCATCGAGTTCCGAAGAGTTTTCTTTTCCGTTAAATTTACCCCAATTTATCTCTCTAATACGGTTATCTATTTCAACATTAAGGTTTCGATTATCTGCAACTTCTTTCGCTGTTTGTAGAGTCCTAATTAATGGCGAAGTGTATATTTTATCTACTTTAGGTAGTAATTTTACCGATTCGATAACTTGCTTTCTACCATTTTCAGTCAATATTGAACATTGTATTTCTTGGCTTGATAAAATTTCACGCGTGTTATCTATCGCCTCACCGTGCCTCATAAATATTAAGTCCATACAATTCGCCCCCTTAATTCCTTTGTTATTTTCCGCCAATCATAATTATTCTTAATATATCACGAAACCTACATTTTTCAAAATTATATTTAACTATTTCGCAATATTTCATCCTAAAAAATTTCATAATCCTCTATCTTCTTCATAAGTGCTCATATCTGTTAAATATAGCCAAAAATGCAGATAATTTATTTAAGAGTTCGAAACCTGAACAAAAAAATAAAATCTTAAAATTATTACTTTCTAACCCCAAAATAAAAGAAAAAAGGCTCTATTTTAATCTGTTAGAACCTTTTCTCACATTATCAAATTGTCGTAAAACTCAAATTTGGCTCCGGCAGCTGGGCTCGAACCAGCGACCTATTGGTTAACAGCCAACCGCTCTACCACTGAGCTATGCCGGAATAATAGTTATATTATACATGAATATTTTCTAAATATCAAGACTTTTTTATAATTTTCTAAAAAATAAAATTAACCTGCATTTCTACAGGTTAATTTTTAATATTCTATTCCGTTCGAAGAGCCTCAATTGGATTCATTTTTGCAGCTTTTCGTGCTGGAAGGTATCCTGAAAGAATTGAAATTATCATCAAAACAATCACCAATAAAATCCAAGCTAACCAATTTGGCTGAAGAAGATTTGTGTCTACCCCAGCTGTATTTTGTAATTTTAAGGTATTCTTAATTACTGGATTTAAGAAAGTTATTCCGTAAGCAACAACAATTCCAATAATTCCACCAATCAAGCCAATCAAGGCAGCTTCATACCTGAAAAGTTTCGAAACATCACTTTTACGCATTCCAAGTGATTTCATTAAACCAATTTGCGAAGTTCGTTCCAGAACCGAAATATATTGAGTATTTATAATTCCGAAAACGGCCGCCAAAAGAGTTAGAAAACCAAACCCAGCAAGTCCAGTCGACATTACATTAATTGCTGTTTGAACAGTAGCTTTATCGTCCGCAAAAGTTGAAACATCATAATAACTTCCACCATTTAGAGCTAAAATATCTTTTTTAATTTCATCAACTGTCCTGCTTCCATCTGTTGTTACGCTCAAACTATAAAATTGTAGATCTCCGTCATTTTGTTTAGCTGCAATCGCCAAGCCATCACTATTTTCTATCCAAAAATTACCTTGATAGCTAAAAGTTGTCTCTGTTTTTCCAGCATCAACCGCTTGAATTTCGAAAGTTTTTTCAAAAATTTGCCCTTTCGAATCTTTGAATTCTAAGATGACTTTTTTGCCTAAAATATCCTCAGGCTTTTTACCGCCAAGAACTTCAACATAAGCTTTTGGTGCAACAATTTTACCAGCATCAATTTGGTTATTTTTATCGAGTTTCCCAGCTGAAAGTTCCATTTCTTGCTCGTCATTTTTAGTTACAACCCCAACGGTATATTTTTCGCCATTTTCTATTCGAACTGTTTCGGCGCTTACCGGTATTGCTGGTGAAGCCTTTCGAACACCTTTTATTTTCGAAATTTTATTCAAATCTTCTTTACTAATTATTCGTGATTTGATACTTTCTTCTGATTGAGTTTTTTCAAAATCCTCACGTGTTGTTGAAATCTTATTCGGTGCATATGGATCTCGAGCTTTAACAGCACGAATTACCGTTAAGGCTCGTTGATCACCAATTTTATTAGCCAAACTTTCAACATATGCGTTTCCACCTTTCGCTGCAGCTATTGCGACCGCTACTGTTGTTGCCCCAACTGCAATCGCAAGGCTTGTTAAAATTGTTCGTTTCTTTGCTAGACGAAGACTCTTTCCGGCTCGTCTAATAATATCAATCCTACGCATTTCTTACTCCTTCAATCTGTTCAACTTTTCCATCTTTAATTCGAATTCGAATATCGCATTTTTCTGCCAATTCTTCGTCATGCGTAACAATCAACAGCGTTGCTTTAGAATTCTTATTATATTCGAAAAGCATTTTTTCAATCTTGGCACTCGTGACCGAATCAAGATTTCCAGTCGGTTCATCCGCAAAAATTATTTCCGGCGAATTCGCAATCGCCCGCGCAATCGCCAAACGTTGCTTTTGTCCGCCCGAAAGATCACGAGCTGGCGTTTTAATTTTATCTTCCAAACCAACTGCTTTTAAGGCATTCTCGATTATCTCTTTTCGCCGAAAAATTGGCTCTTCAGCAATTTCAAGTGGTAGGCTTACATTTTCGAAACAAGTTTCATTGCCTTGCACGAAAAAACTTTGAAAAATAAATCCCATTTTTTTCGAACGAAATTTATCAATATCTTTCTGCTTCATTGAAAGAACATTCACACCATCCATCAAAACTTCACCCTCTTCTGGCGCATCTAAACCGCTCATCGCGTGAATTAATGTTGATTTTCCACTTCCCGATTTTCCAATAATCGCCACGCTCGCGCCTTTTGGAATTTTAAAACTTACATTTTTTAAAGCTTGAAAACTATTTTTCTTTTTACCATAAGTTTTTGAAATATTTCTAACTTCAATCATATCGCTCCTTTTAATTAAAATTGATCCTCATCTGGGTTTTCAAGATACAAACACTGACCTTTTGTGTTTTCATTGAAATCATAACCATTTACTTTAACTTTTTCGGCGCGCATTTTTAATCGCGTGTTTCTCGAAACCACAGAATTACACTTATTTGTTTTAATCTCTGCGTTTTCAACCTTATTCAATTCCAAACTTCCACCATCGCTATTTACGCTTAAATTCTTTACATCAATTCCACTAGCATAAAAATTGCTAAATTCACCTGCATAAACTTCCAAATTATCAATTTTTGCCGAATTTTCGAAATTAACAGAACCGTTTTTTGAAATACTCACCTTAATCTTCTCGGCATTCTTTGCAAAATATTTTACTTGCGAACTCGATTTCAAATTAATTTCACTTAACTCTGGCCCATAAATATGAATCTCTTCCTGATTTCCGCCATAAAAATAACGTGCATTATTTGAAACTTTGTTCAAATTTATTTTTAAAGTTTCACCATCAAAATTCGTTTCAAGATTATTTTTTTCGAAATTGAAATGCGTAAATTCAATTTTTGGCTCATCTGCAATATGATAGAAAACCGCCGCCGAAGAATCAACTTCTAGTTTTTTAATACTTTTCATTTTTGTGGAATCAATTTTAACTCGTTCTGAAATTAAACTTTGAGAGACCCTATTGTTTACTTTATCGCGCAGCAATGATGCTGAAGTAATAAATCCCATAAGCCCTGCAAACGCAATCACAATTGAAAGAATCGAAACGAAAATATCAATTTTCGCAATTTTTAGTTTGAAAAGCATTTTTGCAACAAATCCCATAAGCAAAAGATAAGCAAAACCTAAAATGTTAGCACTAATAATTACACCTATACCGGCATCTTTAGCATTTGCGAAAGCTGCTGCGCTATAAATTTCTGAAAGCGCTAGATTTCCGAGAATTACTGCCGTAACTCCACCCAAAAAGGCCAAAACCGCAAAAATACCAAAAATTATGCCCAAAGCTTTAGCGATCTTTAAATTTCGAAGATGAATTTTTTCGAAATTATATTCTTCGTTCACCTCTCGAATCGAGTTTGCTGTAATGTTTTCACCACGAAGTCGCAAAATGTCATTTGCATTTTTTGCCGCAGGAATAACCAAAATCGACAAAATATAAATTGGAACTATTCCACCAAAAGTCATAAAAAACATCACAATTAACACCAAGCGAACCCAAACTACATCAATATTTAAGTATTGAGCTAAACCAGATGCCACGCCAGAAATCATTCCATTTTTCTCATCACGATAAAGCCTTTTTGAAATTTTCGCCGAAGATTTGTCTTCATTATTTTCAGCAAAATCTGTATCTTGAAAAACTTCTGGTGAACCAATTTGAGCTTCAATTTTCGAAATCTCTTTCTCGGTAATAACTCCACCCTCTTTTACTCCAAACTCTGCCAAAATCTCAGTAATTCGAATTTCTACATCTTCAAAAATATCTTTATCGCTTGAATAAATCTTCAAATCTTTTAGGTATTTTTCTAGTTGCTTTTTTGCTGGAATTTCAATTTCATAAGGAATTTTAGCCAAATGAATTCTTGTAATTTCTTTCATATTTCTCCTTTAAAGCTCATTTATTGTCTTGTTTAGCTTTTTAATTTCTTCACTAATATTCACTAACACTTTTATACCAAAATCAGTTATTGAGTAATATTTTCTTGGTGGTCCTTGCTCACTTTCTTGCCATTCATGACTTAATAATCCATCCTTTTGTAATCTTGAAAGCAACGGGTAAATCGTGCCCTCAACCACAACCATTTTAGCTTCACGCAACTCCCGAATGATATCACTAGTGTAAACTGGCTTTTTTGCGCAAACTTTTAACACACAAAACGCCATAAAACCTTTTCGCATTTGGGTTGAAATTTGTGAAGCGTATTTTTCAACACTTTCTTGTTCTTTCATACTTCTATGTTATACAAGGTAGCTTAAAAAGTCAAGTACTTTTTTCAAAAAAATAAAAAAGTTTGCTCAAAAACAAACTTTTTTTAAAATTCTTTATGCTAGTCCATTCGGATTTTTACTTTGCCAATTCCACGAATCTCGGCACATCTCCTCAAGCGTTTTTTCAGTTTTCCAGCCAAGTTCCTTTTCGGCCTTAGCAACATCAGCATAGCAAAACGCAATATCACCCGCACGACGCGAAGTAATTTCGAAAGGAATCTTATTACCTGAAGCTTTTTCGAAAGCATGAACTAGTTCTAAAACGCTCACCCCCGAACCCGAGCCAAGATTGTAAATTTTAACACCACCATTCTTGCGGTTATTTTCTAATGCTTTCAAATGACCTTTCGCCAAATCAACAACATGGATATAATCGCGCACACCTGTACCATCAGGAGTTTCATAATCATCACCGAAAATCGAAAGCTTTTCTCGTTTTCCAATGGCAACTTGAGAAATATACGGCATTAAATTATTTGGAATTCCTTGTGGGTCTTCGCCAATTAAACCACTTTCGTGTGCACCAATCGGATTAAAATATCGCAAAATTGTAATCGACCAGCGCGCATCGGCTTTCGCTAAATCTTTCAAGATATGCTCAATCACAACTTTAGTATATCCGTAAGGATTCGTTGCTGTTTCACAAGGCATTTCTTCTCGATAAGGAACCGGGTTTTTATCGCCGTAAACTGTTGCACTCGAAGAAAAAACGATATCATAAACGTTAAATTCTCGCATAATTTCTAAAAGCGAAATCGTTCCTTGAATGTTATTTTTATAATATTCAAGTGGTTTTTCAACACTCTCACCAACAGCTTTTAATCCTGCAAAATGTATCACTTGCTCGACATCATTTTCTTGAAAAATTTTTCGAAGCTCATCTTTATTTAGGATATCGGCTTCGTAAAACTTAAAATCTTTGCCTGAAATCTCACGGATTCGCTCTAGAGCTTTAGGTTTTGAATTTTGAAAATTATCAATAATTATAACTTCTTTATTATTTTTAAGAAGCTCTATTGAAGTGTGAGCACCGATAAACCCTGCACCACCAGTTACTAAAATTGCCATCTTTTCCTTTCGTGATATAAAATTAAGCACTTTATAGTATATATTATACTATTTTTCAAAAGACACGGCAATTTATCCTAAAGAATATTTTTCAGATATTTTCCAGTCCAGCTTTTTTCAACTTTCGAAACTTGTTCTGGAGTTCCAGTTGCTACAACAGTTCCACCACCAGCACCACCTTCTGGTCCCATATCAATTAGCCAATCGGCACTTTTAACCACATCCAAGTTATGCTCGATAATCACCATTGAATTACCAGCATCAACCAAACGATTTAAAATAGAAAGCAATCTTTTTACATCTGCGTTGTGAAGACCAGTCGTTGGTTCGTCTAAAATATACATTGTCTTCCCGGTCGAAGTACGCGCAAGTTCGGTTGCGAGCTTAATTCGCTGTGCCTCTCCGCCCGAGAATGTCGTTGCAGGCTGACCAAGCTTAATATAACCCAGACCAACTTCTTGAATTGTTTTTAATTTTCGATAAATTGCGGGGATATTTTCGAAAAACTCTGTCGCTTCATCAATTGTCATCTCTAAGACATCCGAAATTGTTTTTCCTTTATAAAGAATCTCTAACGCCTCTCGATTATATCGCTTACCGTGACAAACATCACATTCCACATAAACGTCCGGCAAAAAGTGCATTTCAATTTTAATAACACCATCGCCCTGACAATTCTCACAGCGACCACCTTTAACATTAAAGCTAAATCGACCAGCTTTATATCCACGGATATTTGCTTCAGGCGTGCCAGCAAAAAGTTCACGAATTTGAGTGAAGACACCCGTGTAAGTTGCCGGGTTCGAACGCGGCGTGCGGCCAATTGCGCTCTGGTCAATCACAATTGCTTTATCAAGTTTTTCCAAACCTAAAATTTCATCATGGGCACCAGGAACTTCTTGAGCACGATGCTTTCGTGCCAGCAATTCTTTACTTAAAATTTCGTTAACTAAGGTTGATTTTCCACTTCCTGAAACGCCAGAAACTACCGTCATTACGCCCAACGGAATTTCAACATCGATATTTTTCAAATTATTTTCATGTGCATTTTTGATTACTAGCTTTTCATTCTTTTGAATTTTGCGTCGGTTTTTTGGTGTTTGAATTTTATCTTCGCCACTTAAAAACTTTCCCGTTAATGATTTTGGATTTTTCGAAACCTCCTCAGGTGTGCCAGAAGCTACAATCATTCCGCCATTTACGCCAGCGCCAGGACCAACATCAACTAGCCAATCCGCCGCCCGAATCGTGTCTTCATCATGCTCTACCACCAAAACGGTGTTGTTTAAATCCCGGAGGTTTTTTAGCGTTGCAATCAGCTTGTCGTTATCTCGTTGATGAAGCCCAATTGATGGCTCATCGAGAACATAAAGCACACCTTGAAGACCAGAGCCGATTTGCGTCGCTAAACGAATTCGCTGCGCCTCACCGCCGCTCAAAGTGTTTGCTGCGCGCGAAAGCTCCAAATAATTCAAGCCAACATTATTCATAAAACCTAATCTCGAAGAAATCTCTTTTAGAATTTGAGTTGAAATAAACTTTTGCTGCTCGTTTAATTCTAAATTCTTAAAGAGCTCGACTGCCTCATCAATTGCAAGATCACAAATCTCAACGATGTTCAAACCGGCCACCGTCACAGCAAGAACAACTGGCTTTAAACGTTTTCCGCCACAAGTTTGGCATTTTCGAACGCGCATAAATCTTTCGATATCCTTGCGCTGAAATTCACTATCCGTATCCCGATGGCGACGCTCCAAATTCGGAATTACACCTTCAAAATTCATACTATAAACCCGTCCGTTCATTTCGATCGGATATTTTTCATCTGTTTTTGTGCCGTATAAAATAATTTCAATTGCCTCTTTCGAAAGTTTTTTAGTTGGGACTTTTGTTGAAAATCCATGGCGTTTTGCAACTTCCTCAAGCAATTTAATTCGATAGCCTTTCTCCATCACACGATTATACGGACGAATTGCTCCTTCGGAAATCGTCAAATTTGGCGAAAGTACTAATTCTGGGTCAATCTCCATTCTCGTTCCAAGCCCAGAACAAGTTTCACAAGCTCCTTGCGGCGCGTTGAATGAGAACAATCGCGGTTCAAGCTCGGGAATATGCTCATCTGGGTGAAGTTCACAAGCGTAACGTTGCGAGAAGATTTTAACTTCGCCAGTTTCATCATTTAAAACCTCAAGAATTCCATTTGTCATGTCTAGAGCTTGTTCAACACTTTGAGCTAAACGTGTTCGCATTTCTTTCGAAAGAACTAGACGATCAACTACAATCTCAATATTGTGCTTAATATTTTTTTCAAGCTCAGGGAATTCGTCTAAAGAGTAAATTACACCGTCAACACGAGCGCGAGCAAAACCTTTTTTCGAAAATTCAACAGGTACGTGCGCAAATTCACCTTTTTTAGATTTTGCAATTGGTGCAATCAAAATTAATCGAGAACCTTCTTTGAGATTCATAATCCCATCAACAATGCTTTGTGGCGTACGGCGAACCACATCTCGGCCACAAATTGGACAATGCGGAGTACCAATTCGTGCAAAAAGAAGACGCAAATAATCATAAATTTCAGTTACAGTCGCTACGGTTGAACGCGGATTTCGGCAAGTAGATTTTTGATCAATTGAAATTGCAGGACTAAGTCCAGTAATTTGATCTACATCTGGCTTATCCATTGTGCCCAAAAATTGTCGTGCATAAGAATTAAGGCTCTCCATGTAGCGACGCTGGCCTTCCGCGTAAATCGTATCAAATGCCAAACTAGACTTTCCACTACCAGAAAGCCCTGTTATTACCACTAATTTATCGCGCGGAATCTTTAAATCTACATTTTTTAAATTATGCTCGCGCGCGCCCTTAATTTCCAAAAAATCCGCCATAATTCTCCTTTATTATTCGAACTATTATACCATATTTTTTGAATTCCCTCCAGAGTCGCAAACTCCCAAAACTGTTTCAGGCTATTTTTCTTCATTTAAAATTTCACTAATTTCACTTTTCGAAAGCTCGCGCCAACACTTTTTATCATTTTCGAAAATACTAATTTGCAAATCATTAAAAGGAATTCTATTTGTTTCACACCATTTTAACATTTTCACCAAATTTTCAATATAAAAAGTAATTCCATCAAAACCAAAATCATAATTTTTAAAATTAATGCGCGTTTTGTTTGGATTATTTTTCGCTGAAATTTCTACAAAGTCCTTAACCGCAAAATCTGGGTAATCCAAAGCCTCGCCCATCAAGCGCGTTTTTTCTTCAAGATTATCAGTATAATTCAGCTTTTCCGCCTTTAAGTATTTCTCTAAATTTTCCTGGTTTCGAAAAGCAAAAAGTCTGATTTTTGACTTTGTGTGATTTTTATTCCAAATTTTGTGCGTATAAATATTCTTTCGAAAAAATATTTTCCAGTAAAATAATTCGATTATTTCTGCTAAATTTGAATTTTGAAAATCCAAAATCATCGAACTTCGCCTTCCTTTTTGAAAGGCTTTTCGCATCTTTTTCTTTATCGCAATCAATGTTGTATATCCCAAAAAGTAAGATATTTTTATTCTTTTGGCGGTGTAGCTTTTACGAAGTTAATTTTTAAACCTTCATTCGTGAAACGTTTTTCATAAGTGGTCATCACTTTGTAATTTTCGTTTAAATTGCTTTCATGAAGGTCGAAACTAAGGCGTTCAATTCGCCAGCCTTCCGCTACAAGTTGTTCCAAACTCCAATCGAAAAGATCTTTAGCGTCAGTTTTAAAATATAAAGCGCCGTTTTCTGCTAATAATTTTGCATAAATTCGCAAAAAAGTTGGGTGAGTTAATCGACGACCAGCGTTTCGGTTCCGTGGATATGGATCTGGAAATGTAACCCAAAGATATTTTACCGAATTCTCAACGAAAGCATCAAGAAGTTGATCGGCTCGAGCCCTTAAAAAGCGAATATTTTTTATACCGTCCTGTTCGGCTTTAATTGCACCTTTAACCAGCCTATCCGCTTTAACATCAACTGCTACAAAATTCTTAGTTGGATTTTTTGCCGCTAAAGCTTCGCTGAAAAATCCAGTTCCGGCCCCAATTTCGAGGTTATCAATTTCAGCATTTTCCTTATTCCACTCGTCAAATTCAAAACAAATTGCAGAATTATTAAAAAGTGCAAATTTATAAAGTTTGCGCTTTCGAGTAATTATAAAATCTTTCGGGTTTAAAAAAGCCATGTTTCTCCTTTACTGATCCGTTATTTTTAAAGCTTCATCGCTAAGAGAATTTTCATTAAACTCATTTGCATGAATTTTATTGCGTGCATGTGAATAAAACAACTCGAAATTTGCCATTTCTTTACTCGAAAGTCCACCTTGCGGAGAAAAGTCTTCGTCTTTCTCGAATTGCTTACGTTTTTCTTCCTCTTTCTTCGCCTTTTTCTGAGCCTCACGCGCTTCTTGCAAAACTGGTCGACTCAAATCAAGCTGGATTGTCCCATCGGCAGTATATAGAGCCAGACTTGCAACTACCAAAACGACTGTAATCCCCAAACTTCCAGTAATAAATATAATTAGATTCCTAGAACCGTTGACTTCTTTTTGCGGTCGTGATGATAGAATGGTAATTTTCTTTTTAATTTTTTTCCAAAAATCACTCATTTGCTGCTCCTGTTGTGTTTTTCAAGACAAATTCATGAACTTGAATGCCATATTTTTCGGCAATTTCGCTTAATTTTGTCGTATTATAGCTTACTTCTCGTCGCAATTTTCGAACTTTTTCAAGCTTTAAATAAAATTCTCTTGGATTTTTTACACAATCCTGAGTGGTTAGTTCTGAAAGTTCGCGCTCATAATTTTGAAAATTATCTCTAAAATAGCGGAAATTTTCATCAAATTCTGCCGTTAATGAAATTAACCCCGCATCATTTTTCTTATTCAAAGCAATCCGTGCATTAAAATTCGACATCAATTCATTCGAGATTTTTTCATAATCTTTACCTAAATTGACTCGCTTTAAGGCATCTTCTGAACGTAGCTTTTTCAAATCTTTCTTTAAATCTGTACATTTTTCACTGATTTTCGAAAGCTGTACATCTGTTGGCTTTTCCTTCGCGGCTTCTTCAGCAAAAACCACCTTTGAAAATTGCACCACGATTAACAAACCGCACAATGCGAAAACTATTAAAAATCCAAATTTTTTTCGAAAATTAACCAATTTAGTCCTCATCTTCAGCGATTTCAATTTTTAATTCTTTTAACTGATTTTCATCAACCATGCTTGGCGAGCTCATCATTACATCAACACCCGAACCATTCTTAGGAAATGCTACAACTTCACGAATATTCTCTTCATCCATCAAAATCATGAAAATTCGATCAAGCCCAAAAGCACAACCAGCGTGAGGTGGCGCACCAAATTTGAAAGCATTTAGCATTGCGCCAAATTTAGCCTCAACATATTTTTTATCATATCCAAGAAGTCCGAAAGCTTCATACATTACTTCTGGATTATGATTTCGAACAGCGCCCGAACAAATTTCATAACCGTTCATCACCATGTCATATTGATCAGCTTTAATTGCCAATTTTTCAACATCAGTTTTAGCATTTCGAAGAGCTTCAACGCCACCTTTTGGCATTGAAAACGGATTATGGCCAAAATCAACTTTCTGATTTTTCTCATCAAATTCATAAAATGGAAAATCAACAACCCAAGCCAAAGCAACTTCATCATTATTTTTTAGGTTGAAGAAAGTGGCAAATTCATTTCGAAGGCGACCCAAAACTTTATTCACAACTTCACGTTTATCTGCGCCAAAGAAAATCGCATCACCATCTTCAGCACCGGTTTCTTCTTTAATTTTCGAAAGTTCATTTTCGTTCAAGAATTTAACAATTGGACTTTTTGCTTCACCTTCAGTATATGTAATATAAGCCAAACCGCCAGCGCCCTCACTTTTAGCAATTTCAGTAAAATTATCAATCTGTTTACGGCTCAAACTTGCACCATTTTTTACACAAATCGCTTTTACGCATTCAGCATTCTTAAACACGCCAAATTCAGTTTCAGCCAATGTATTATTCAAATCAATCAATTCCATTCCAAAACGTAAATCAGGCTTATCGCTACCGTATTTGTCCATCGCAACTTCATAAGGAATCCGTGGAATTTCTTCGCTCAAAAGTTTCTTTCCAGCAAAATTTTTAACCAAATCTTTAATGAGAACTTCCATTTCAGTTCGAATTTCTTCACCACTTTCAACAAAAGCCTTCTCGAGATCTAATTGATAAAAATCGCCATAAAGCCTATCCGCACGCGGATCTTCATCACGGAAACAAGTAGCAATTTGATAGTATTTATCAATTCCACCAACCATTAAAAGCTGTTTGAACTGCTGTGGAGCTTGTGGTAAAGCATAGAATTTTCCAGGATGAACACGACTTGGAATTAAGAAATCGCGTGCACCTTCTGGACTAGAATTTGCAAGAATCGGCGTTGCAATTTCAACGAATTCATGGTTTTCCATAAATTTTCGAATTTCACGATAAAATTCTGCACGGCGACGCAACATTTTTTGCATTTTTTCACGACGCAAATCCAAGAAACGATACTTCAAGCGCAATTCTTCATTTGATTTTTGACCATTATCAGAAACTGTAACAGGTAGCGGTTCGCTTCGATTTAAAATTTCAAAATCTTCAACCACCAATTCGATATCACCTGTCAAAATATGCGGATTTTTTAAGTTTTCATCTCGCTCCTTAACTACACCAGTCGCTGACACAACAAACTCATCCCGACATTTTTCTGCCAACTCAAAACTATCCATAAAATCTGGCGAAATTACGAGTTGAAGCAATCCAGAATGATCCCGTAAATCAATAAAAATTAAACCACCATGATCACGCCGAGAATTAACCCAGCCCTTTACTGTAATTTTTTCACCCACCATATTTTTTGAATTTTTCGTAAGCGTTCGCATATTTCTCCTAATTTCTGAATTAACTCTTTATATTTTACCACATTTTACTATTTTTTGCGAATGAAATCTGTTAAATTGACAATTCCGGCTAGATCGCCATTTTTTTCAAGCAAGATTGCATAATTTTTATCTTTCGAAATCATTTTTTCGAAAGCATCTAATGCACTAACATTCGACTTTAATGAGAAAAAATCCTCACGCATCACTTTTTGCGCTTTTTTCGAATCGCCCGAATCTATTTTAGTAATATCCTCTAAGAAAATTACGCCCTTAACACTAGTTTCCTCCGAATTCATTACTGGAAAAATATTTTGTTTCGTTTTAAAAAGTTCATCAATAATCAACGGTGTTAATAAATCATTTGCATGGATAATAGCCATTTTTTCGCCTGAAATTCCTTTCTCCAAAGCAATCTCATCTTTAAGCTCAAAAATTTTTTCAATCCATTTCTGTTCGTTTTTATCTAAGATTTGGCGATGCTTCTCTAAAAAATGCAAAAGTTCCTCTTTAGAGTAAAAAGCCCAGGGCTGTTTTTTATTCGCCATTTTCGAAAGTCGATTTTGAATTCGCAAATTTTGCGCAAAATAAATTCCACCAAAAACTGGAATAGCTTTTCGATTAATTTTTGAGGCAATGTTTGAAAGCACGCCACTTTTTAAAATACCTTTCGAAACCAAGAAAACCACAAAAATAATTAACGCTGCTTGGTAAAAATCAACGACTTTTGCAAATGAAACCACTGATAGAATCATTAAAGCACAGCCAAAATAGCGCAAAAAATAATTATAAACTGGGGCAAATTTCTTTTTATTGAGCATCTTTTCTGCTCGCTTATCGCCAGCATCAATTCGGCGCTGAAGCTCAAATTCCGAAAAGTCAACTTCTTTTTCCTTTAACGAAAAAACAACAAGCATTAAAATTAAGAAAAATATACTTACTAATAGCATGTCCTAATTGTACCATATTTTAGCAATTTTGAAAAAGCTTATTTTTATGATAAAATGGTAATAGTTAATGAAAGGAGATTATGGCTCAAAAGAAAGATAAGGCAAAAAACCTTGCTAAATTTAAGGATTTTGTCGATGATAATAAATTTGCAATAGCTTTTAGTGTTCTAGTCGTAGCTTTTTTGGGTGGAATTATTTGGCTATCAAGTCTTGAAAAAATCGATTTAAGCAAAGTTGATATCAGCAAAGAAATTCCCGCTTCTTCAGATTCTGGAAATATTGCAGAACATGTTTACTCAAAGAGTGATTCAAAAGTCACACTAATTGAATACGGTGATTATCAATGCCCTGGATGTAAAACCGCATCAAGTAGAATTAAGGCTATTGCGGAAGAATATAAAGGGAAGATTAATTTAATTTTTCGAAACTATCCATTAGTTTCAATTCACCCTAACGCCCTAGCTGCTGCCAGTGTCGCAGAAGCCGCCGGACTTCAAGGCAAGTACTGGGAAATGCACGACTTGCTTTATGATAAACAAGACGAATGGACATCTGCAACAGCTAATGACCGAATGGATTACTTCATAGAGTATGCAAACGAACTTAAATTGAACATTGACCAATTTAAAAAAGATGTCGAGAGCGAAAACGTTAAGGCAAAAATTAAATTCGACCAAGCTGTTGGCGCAAAAGCAAAAGTTTCAGGTACGCCATCTTTCACTCTAAACGGAAAAGACCTAGACTCAAAAATCTGGGGTGACGACTCGAAACTAAAAGCCGCTTTAGATGAAGCGATAAATTCCAATAAATAGTATTAAAAAATTTATTATAATAAAAATCTCACCCGCAAAATGGATGAGATTTTATTTTTTGTCACTTTTTATTGTTCAATGTAGCGTTGCCATTCAGCAGGCACCACATCCACCGCAATTATTTTCTTCCTTGAAGGAGGAAAATTGATTTTGATAGGCATGCGTTCTCCTTTTATTTGTGCAACTCACGCGCTCGACCGATATTTCAATACTATAATTTTACGTTTTTGCGCGAGCCTATTAATCATTCTATCAAAAAAAATAACAAAAGTCAAGAAAACACGCTATTTTCGTTTCGCCTCCTAAAAACCTCTTAGCGCTTATACTTATATAATACCTTATTTTATACACAAGCGCAATAGTTTTTTAAAACTTTTTATGGTTTTTTAAAAATAGCCAATGTTGCTTCAACATCTTTTGGGATGTTATATCTTCTACACCATTCATCGACAGCCTTTGACGCTCCAGGTAGCGCCTGATTACCATAATCATCAACAATAATAACCGCCCCACTCTCAAGATTGTTCCATATCAAATTAAGTGGGTCTAAAATTGAATCGTAATAATCTCCATCCAAAAAAGCAAAGCTAATTTTTGGAGGAATTTGCTCTCGTGAAATCTGATTAAACCAACCTTTTGTGATTTTTGGCATTTTCTTAACATTTGCTTTTCTTAGATTCGAAATTAATTGTTTCTTACTTGCATGAAGCTCACCTTTTTTAAAATCCTCACCCAATGAATTTATATCTTCAGCAGATTTTTCCGGAAGACCTTCGAAGGAATCATACAACCAAAGATGTTTCTCACCGCCCCATTCCTCAATCTTTTTCGCCAAAAAAACACTAGTAGTTCCAACATAGCATCCAAATTCAACAATATCACCAAAAATTGCACGAGTCTTTTCGAGCTCGCGCAAAATTATTTGAATTTCGCGTTCGTTAACTTGATCACTTAGTAATTTCATTAGTATCTATTATACTACGAACGCTTAATTGTACCAACTATATCGTAAATCTCATTCTCGTCAACAGGTTGAAACTCACCAGAAACCTCAACACCATTAGAACCGGCTTCTCCGCCATAAAACTCTAGGATATTGTTTCCTCCAGATATTGCGTATTTTTTGCCTTTCGAATCGATAATTCCAACCTTACATTTTGTCGAAGAATCAGTTTTACCCTGCTTAGTTGATAAACAAATTAGATTTCCTGATATTGTTACTATCTTTGAAGACTCTTCTTTTTTATTATCGTTTAAACCACGATGCACCGAAGGTATTGTAAAATCAAGAAGTTTAACTACAAAAGCAGTTGCAAAAACTATTGCTACTAAAACTAGAATTATCAATATTGAAGTTAATTTTTGATGAAAAGATTCTCTTTGATATTTTGAAATTTCTCTCATTTCATTATTTCAAGAATCCCATCGCAATAATTACAACTAAACTGATAATTGTTAAAATTGCCATAATTGGAGCCGTCCGCTTTACCCAGTTTTTATATGGCACGCCAGCAAGTGCTAAACCAGCCATTAATGATGCAATCGTTGGTGCAATCATATTTAGTAATCCCGAGGCTGTCGCGAATGCAACAACAGCAATCTCTTTAGTAGAACCAGCTAAACTTGCAACAGGTGCAATAATTGGCATTGTTGCTTCCGCTAAACCTGAAGATGAAGGAATTATAAACGACATTGGGATATAGAAGATAAATGCCAAAACACCAAATATTTGCGAAGGTACCTTGCGTAACAAGTCTTCACCCCAATAAACAATTGTATCTTGAATTCCACCAGCACGCATTAAAACACCAATCGCAGCAGCAACTGCAATAATCAACGCAACATTTAATAGATCGGCTGAACCTGCAAGGAAAGTGTTAGTTACTGAAACATCTTCTTTCTTAAATTCTTCATAATATAGAATTTTAATAAGAACTGTCGATATCAAGAATAATGCTGAAATCTCATTAAAGTACCAACTACCAAACGCTACTGAGTGTTCAAAACCAAAAACTGGTCCGACAATAGGTAGAGTTGCAAGCCATTCATGCCATTCTTTAAAGAAAGAAACACCTAAATCTTCCCATGGAATTAATGACATAACCATTACAAGGAACGTGAAGCCAAAAATACCCATAACGAATTTTCGCTCAAGAGTAAATTTTGGAATATTCGAAGCATCAATCGCTTTAACTGCTGGTTTACCTTTCGAGTCTTCAGCGTAACCACCAGCTTTAACTTTTCCAGCATATCGCATCGTAAAGATAATTGAAGCGATCAGAGACGCGACTAAGATAATAAATTGAGGCAAAAGAACTTTCGAAAGATCCGCCCCGGCAGCATTTGCGGCAATTCCTGTTGAAAATGGGTTAACAGTTGAAGCTAAAACGCCAACTCCGGCACCCAGAACAATCACCATTACTGCGGTCATTGCATTATAGCCAGCCGCTAACATAATTGGCACGACTAATGCATAAAAAGCCACTGCTTCTTCTTGCATACCATAAGTCGTTCCACCAATTGCAAAGAGTGTCATTAAGACTGGGATCAACCACTTCTCTTTGCCTTTCATTTTTTTGAGTAGCCCACCGATTGAAGCATCGAGAGCACCAGTTTTCATTACGACACCCAAAAATCCACCAAGGATTAGCACGAAGACAATAACGTCAAGTTTGTTCACCATTCCATAAATTGGTGAAGTGAAAATATCCCAAAAACCTTGTTTTAGATTAATATAGAAATCTTTGTTGTCTTTTTTGGCATTTTCATAATCTTTTTCAGCGTTTTTATATCCTTTACTTTCAGCGTCAGAAACTGAAATCTCATTTTTTGGGTCCTTAACTTCCTCGACAACCTTCAAACGTTTTTCGGTTCGAGTATAGCTTCCTGCTTTAATTGAAGAATCACCTTTTTCGTTGGTTGTATATTCATATCGCCCTGACGGAATTAACCAAGTTAATCCCGCCATAATCGCGATTATAATAAACAAAACACTAAAAGCTGAAGGTGATTTAAAAACTTTCAGTTTTTTCGAAACCTTTTTATCGGTTTTTTTTGCATCAACTTTTTTTGTAGCCATTTTTTCTCCTAAATTACAAAGTTAAAGCCATTACTGCTTTAATTGTGTGCATTCGATTTTCAGCTTCATCAAACACAATTGAAGCGTTTGAATTGAAAACTTCGTCTGTAACTTCCATTTCTTTCAAACCATATTTTTCAAAAATTTCCTGACCAACTTTAGTGTTTAAGTCATGAAAAGCTGGTAAACAGTGCATGAATTTTACGTTCGGATTGCCCGTTGCGTGAAGAAGTGCAGTATTAACTTGGAATCCTCGAAGCTGATGAATTCGCTCTTCAAACTTATCTTCTTCACCCATTGAAACCCACACGTCAGTATAAATGAAATCTGCACCATGAGCGGCACCGTATAGGTCATCTGTAATTGTGATTTTCGCACCAGTTTCGTGCGCGATTTCACGACATTTTTCAACCAAAGCTTGGTCTGGATGAAGTTCATTTGGCGCAGCAATTCGAAAATCAACGCCCATTTTTGCGGCCCCAATCATTAAACTATTAGCCATATTGTTTCGTCCGTCACCAACGAAAACTAATTTAGCACCCTTCAAGTAACCAAGATGTTCTTCCATAGTCATAAAATCTGCCAAAATTTGAGTTGGGTGATATAAATCAGTTAGCCCATTCCAAACTGGAACACCAGCGTATTTCGCGAGTTCTTCAACAGTCGAATGAGCAAATCCACGAAATTCGATTCCGTCAAATGATCGTCCAAGCACAATTGCCGTATCTTTGACTGATTCTTTTTTACCCATTTGAATATCATCTTTACCTAAGAATTCTGGGTGAATTCCTAAATCACGAGCTGCTACGGTGAAAGCAGTTCGAGTTCGAGTTGAAGTTTTTTCGAAAAGCAACGCAACCTGCTTACCTTCATGAATTTTATGTGGAATTCCAGCACGTTTTAGACGTTTATATTCATGCGCTGCATC
>CAUUHU010000003.1:0-31724 GCA_963545035.1 uncultured Candidatus Saccharibacteria bacterium
TTGATAATCTATAAAATAGACTGACGATAAATTTGCACAATTAAATTGTTAAAGTCCAGAATTATCAGTTCAATCTCGCGATTTATTAACTCCACGCATCGAACTAGTAACTATTATACTTAATAGATTTTCAAAAGTCAACACTTTTTTAAAAGAAAATTCATAAAAATTAAATAGACTCCAAAAAAGCCTATTTAATTTTATTATTATAGTCCTAATAAAAATGCTATATATCCGATAAAAATTCCAATTGTTGAGCCTACTGCAACCTCTAGAGGAGTATGGCCTTTTACAACTCGAACTTTTTTAATATCTAGATTTTGGCTTTCGATAATTTCATTAATTCTCTCAGCCTGAACTCCATTCGAAAATCGAACCTTCATTGAGTCATAAATTACAACCATTGCAAAAACGAAAGCAAGACCAAAAATTGGTGAGTAAATTCCTTCGCGCAATCCAATGAGCGTCGCAATAGCGATCACCACAGAACTATGTGAACTTGGCATTCCGCCACTTTCAGTGATGATTCGCTTAAATTTCGCAGACTTCTCTTTTCGAATTTCAAGAATATATTTAGCACCTTGCGCAATTACCCACGCTAACACAAAAATTACTAAATATCTTGGCATTATTCTTCCTCTCGATTTTCTTCCATTAACCCAACGCTCGCAACCGTATCTCCGTCAGAAAGTTTCATTATTCGAACTCCCTGCGTTGTTCTACCAAGAGTTGGAATATCTTTAACTGCAACACGAATTGTTTGACCGCCGCTCGAAATCATTAATGCATCTGAAACGGCTTCTGGCAAAGTCTGAACTGAAACAATTGGTCCAGTTTTTGCAGTTGTAATTGCAGCTTTAACGCCGATTCCGCCACGATGCTTAACCTCAAAGTTTGAAACTTTTGTTGCTTTTCCGTACCCGTTTGCCGAAATAACAAGAAGTTTTTGTGTTCCATCTTTAGCAACATCCATTCCAACAACATTGTCATTTGGTCGGAGACGCACACCGCGTACACCACGAGCAGCGCGACCCATTGCACGAACATCGTTTTCATTAAATCGAACAGCTTGCCCTGCAGATGTCGATACAATAATGTCGCTTTGACCATTTGTTTTTTGAATCCAGCGCAATTCATCGCCCTCATCAAGATTGATTGCGTTCAAACCATTTGTTCGAATATTAGTAAAATCTTTAAGTGCTGTCTTTTTTACAGTACCCTTTACTGTAGCCATAAAGAGATAATCTTCTGTACTACTATTTTGTTCAAGCTTGATGATTGATGTAATTTTCTCTTCAGGTTGAAGTTGCAATAGATTTACTGCTGCAACACCTTTTGCTTGGAGACTAGCCGCTGGAACTTCATAAGCTTTAAGCCTAAATACCCGACCTTTATTCGTAAAGAACAATAGCCAATCGTGTGTACTTGCTGGAACTAACTGATCAATAATATCTTGATCTTTTGTTGTCATTCCGCGCTTACCTTTTCCGCCACGATTTTGTCGGCGATAGTCTGCAAGAAGAGTTCTTTTGATGTAATTTTCACCCGTTAAGAGAATTACACTTTCTTCTTCAGGAATTAGCTCTTCATCTGAGAATTTACCAAGTTCATGGTTAATAATCTTAGTCTTTCGCTCATCGCCATACTTATCTTTCATTTCGAGAAGTTCTTCTTTAATAATTCGAAGAATTTCATTTTCATCGGCAAGAATAGCCTCAAGCTCACCAATAAGTTTCAACAATGCCGCTAATTCTTCTTCAATTGCCTCACGTTCCAATCCAGTTAGTCGGCGGAGTTGCATTGCGAGAATTGCTTTTGCTTGAATTTCAGTTAGACCAAATTTTTCACGCAAAGCTTTTTCGGCAATATCAGTAGTTTTCGAAGCTCGAATTGTTGCGATAACTTCATCAATATGATCAAGCGCAATCTTTAAACCTTCTAAAATATGCGCACGAGCCTTTGCTTTTTTAAGTTCGAATTCTGTTCGGCGACGAACAACATGACGACGGTGTTTAACGAATTCGTCAAGCATTTCTTTCAAACCAAGCACCCGAGGCTGAACACCATCAACCAATGCAAGCATGTTGTAATGGAAGTTCGATTGAAGCGGTGTTAATTTGTAAAGCTGATTGAGAACCTTCTTTGGATATGCGTCTTTTTTAAGATCGATTACAATCTTAACCGTTCCACGCGCAGATTCATCTCGAAGATCAGCAATTGAAGTAACTTTCTTCTCTTTTACCAATTCGGCAATCTTTTCGATTAGGGAAGCTTTATTTACGTTGTATGGAATCTCTGAAACAACAATTTGATGACGGCCGCGTTTGGTTTCAACAATTTCAGCAACCGCTCGCATAGTGACACTTCCGCGACCAGTTCGATAAGCCTGAATCATCGGAGCTCCACCATAAACCACGGCACCCGTTGGGAAATCTGGACCCTTAACGTGTTTCATTAAGTCTTCGAGTTTAGCTTCTGGGTTATTTATAAGCTCAACTGTCGCATCAACGATTTCGCTTAAATTGTGCGTTGGAATACTCGTTGCCATACCAACAGCAATACCCATTTGACCATTCAAAAGAAGGTTTGGCAATTTTGCTGGAAGAACTGATGGTTCACTTTCAGAACCGTCATAGTTTGGTCGAAAATCAACAGTGTCTTTATCGAGATCGTTCAACAAAATATCACCAATTCGACCAAGACGTGCCTCAGTATAACGCATCGCAGCGGCTGGATCACCATCCATCGAACCAAAGTTCCCCTGACCTTCAACGAGAGGATATCGCATTACCCAATCTTGCGCTAAACGAACCATTGAGTCGTAAATTGAGCTATCACCGTGTGGGTGGTATTTACCCATTACGTCACCGACAATACGCGCAGATTTTTTGAATGCTGATCCAGGTCGAACACCCATTTCGCCCATCGTGTAAAGCACACGACGGTGAACTGGTTTCATTCCGTCACGAACATCTGGTAGTGCGCGATCAATAATCACCGACATCGAATATCGAAGAAATGAGTCTTCCATCACATCTTCGACCGTTCGATATTCTAGAACTTTTGAATGGTTTTGTTGTTCAACGATTTCACCTTCAAGAGGTTTCTTATTCTTATCTTCCATAATTAAACATCCAATTCCTCAAGGTTAACATATTTTGCATTTGCTTGAATAAAGCTTTTTCGCATTGAAACTTCACTTCCCATAAGTTTTGTAAAGATCGCATCTGCCTTTTCGGCATCTTCAAGCTTCAACTGAACAAGTACGCGGTTTTCTGGATTCATTGTAGTTTCCCAAAGCTGAGTTGCATCCATTTCACCAAGACCCTTATAGCGCTGAATTCCCGTAAGACCAGCTTGCTTAATTTCGCTATCTTCTGGATTGATGTTTGTTCCGCGAGCTTTTCGCTCCTCAATTAACTCTTTAATCTTCGCGTCACGCTCTTCATCACTATAAACATAATAATGCTTGTTTCCCGTACCTTTCAACAAGAAAAGTGGAGGTTTTGCAAGATAGATATGGCCGCCTTCAACAACTTCTCGCATATAGCGGAAGAAGAAAGTCATAAGAAGTGTCGCAATATGGCTTCCGTCGACGTCGGCATCGGTCATAATAATAATTCGATGATATCGCAAACCTGAAATATCAAATTGCTCACCAATTCCAACACCCATACCTTTAATTAGTGAAACGATTTCATTGTTAGCAAGCATTTTATCTAGACGTGCACGTTCAGTGTTCAAAACTTTACCACGAAGCGGTAAAATCGCTTGAGTTTTTGCGTCGCGACCATTCTTAGCAGATCCACCCGCTGAGTCTCCCTCAACGATATAAAGTTCGCACTCTTCTGGTTTTTTCGAAGAACAATCGGCAAGTTTTCCTGGCAAATTCAATCCATCCAAAACACCTTTTCGAATCACATTTTCACGAGCCGCACGCGCAGCTTTCCGTGCTCGAGCCGCAAGAAGCGCTTTATTAACAATCTTTTTTGCAACTGCTGGATTCTCATCAAGATAATAGCCAAAATATTCGTTCATTACTTGTTGAACATATCGGCGAACTTCTGGATTTCCTAACTTATTTTTAGTCTGACCTTCAAATTGTGGGTCTGGCAATTTTACCAAAATAATTGCAGTCAAACCTTCACGAATATCATCACCCGAAAGGTTGTCTTCTTTTTCTTTAAGAAGATTGTTTTTTCGTGCATATTCGTTAATTGTTTGAGTTAATGAACTTCGAAAGCCAACAACGTGCGTTCCGCCATCGGGGTTAATAACGTTATTAGCAAAAGCTCGAACATTTTCATTATAACTGTCATTATATTGAATCGCTACTTCGACAATAGAATCTTCAACCTTCTTTTCAACATAAAAAGGTTGATCTGAAAGAACTTCTTTACCAACGTTCAAACTTTTTACGTAGCTTTGAATTCCACCTTCAAAATAGAAAGCCTGTCGCTCACCAGTTCGTTCATCATCAACTTGAGTGTAAACACCTTTAGTTAGGTATGCTTGATGACGAAGATAATTTACAACCCATTTATAGTCAAATGTAACTGTTTCTTTGAAAATTGTTGGATCTGGATAGAACGTAATACTTGTTCCATCTTCGCGGTCAGTTTTGCCGAGTTTTTTAAGTTCAGTTGTTGGCACTCCACGCTCAAACTCAATTCGATATAGCTGGCCTTTTTTAACAACTTCAGCAATCATTTTTGTTGAAAGTGCATTAACTACGCTTGAACCGACACCGTGCAAACCAGAAGAAACTTTATAACCGCCACCACCAAATTTACCACCAGCGTGCAAGATGGTTAAAACAGTTTCAAGTGTGCTTTTACCAGTTTTCGGATGGATATCAATAGGAATTCCACGACCATCGTCAGTAATATTTACACCACCATCAGCTAAAATTCGCACGATAACTTTTGTTCCATAACCAGCAATCGCTTCGTCAATAGAGTTATCTGCGATTTCTTTAATTAAGTGGTGAACCCCCTCATAACCAGTCGAGCCAATATACATTCCCGGGCGCTTTCGAACAGGCTCAAGACCTTCGAGAACTTGAATCTGCGACCCGTCGTAGTTGCTTTCTTTTTGTTTAGACATTCTTCCCTCTCATTTCAGAATTTCTGTAATAAATTTATATCTGTATTATACCTTATTTTCGAAAAAAATTCAAACAAAGCTTATTTTTATGACAATAATATGGTAAAATGTAAATATAAAAGGTGGGTTATGTTTAAAGATATTGTTTTAGGTTACTATAGAAGCCCCTCATTGGGCAGTAAAATACAAAATTACGAGAATAAGCTAAAAAAAGATTTACGCTGGTGGACTTTTAATAGTTTCGCAATTCTTTTTGTATTTTTTACTTTTTTCTTCTCTTCTTTGATAAATTCTTTAAATACCCCTATAAAAACAAAAGACTACAAAAGCAATACATCTAATCCAAACTTGATCTACAGTGTTAGCTCAACCGCAAAACACAATCTTGAGCCCGGAGACATTATTTCATATACGTTAAAAATTAAAAACATCTCAGATCTTCCCCAAAAAACAAATTTCGAAATGAATCTTAGCGATGTTTTAGAGTACGCAGACTTGGTTGATGGTGCCGATTATAAAAAATCTGGCGATAAAATCTACTGGAATCAAGACACTATTAACGCTAACCAATCCAAAAGCAAAATATTTGCAATAAAGATGAAAGAACGATTCCCTACATTTAAAAAACAAGGTACTTCTTTCGACTGTACTATTAAAGTTAGTTTCGGCAATGATTTAGACTATCCTGTAAAATGCCCTGTTTCGAAAAATATTGAAACTTTCGTAAATTGGCTTCCTAAATATTCAAAAAACAAAACTATTATTCTCTTTGCAGCACTATTTGCCCTATCTGTTTATATGACTTTACGTACAAATTTATTATACAAAGAAATTCGCTATTTTAACCGCCATTTGGGAGATTTTAACAATGCAAGATAAAAAATATAAATCTATTTTAAAATTTATTAACGAGGATTCACCTCTGAGAGATAAAATAGTTCATAAAATTATCCACAAAAATACTATCGAAAAAATATCCGATGTAATTGAAAAAATAATAATCCCTAAACTCCTATTTTTGGCTCTTTGTGCTAGTTTATTAACATATTATATATTATTATATATTTGTATATTAAATGGCTTTACAATTGATTTTAACGCCATTCTTCCACTATTTATCACATATATAATTATATTCTACATTCTAAAATTCATTAAAAATAAAATCAGGTAATTAATTACCTGATTTTAAATATTACTTCATCATCACCAATCTTTTTAATGCTACCATTTTCGTGAGACTGATTATCTCTTATTGATAGTTGATTTGGTTCTGTTTTTTCTTCTTTCGAAGGAGTAATATCTTGAATTACAGAATTATACTGCATTTGCGGCGATCGAATCTGCTGTTGAATTTGCGGATTATTTTTATTCTGTAACCCACTTAAATTCTGCTGTTGAGTCTGCAAAATATTCTTTTGAAATGTTCGAGCTAAATTACTCTTTGGTGTGCTATTTTCTTCAGAACTTACCGTTTTATTCCTTAATTCATCGCGTTTTTTAATCCAATCATTAAGGAAAGAATCCTGAGACTTACCACTAGAACTGTTAGCTGCCACTGATTCTGTGGCGCTAGCCGCTCTTTCCTGCCAGCTAATCTGCGGTTTTTGCACTGTTTGAGAAACAACGGGGCTTGCGGGTCGCTGAACTGGCTTTGGCGTAGAACTAACGCTTAAGCGCTTTCGAATCTCCTCTTCAACAATCACACGAGGCCTACCATATTTCGAAGCGGAATATTTTCTTAAGCCTTCACGAACCTCTGAATTCGAACGACCAATCGGCGGCAAAAGCTTCATCGTAAAAGGTGCCGAAGGAAAACCATTAACCAAAACTGTTGTAATTGAGTTATAGTTTGGTGTTTTGGTTAGATCTTCCGCTGTAAATGTTGGCGTGAATGCCTTCTGGAGAACTTCCGCATCATCAATACCAACTCGACCAACAATCTTATTCGGAACGTTTCCAAAAATAGCATCTTTAATCGAATCCTTCAACTGAGTCGTAAACTGATTTGCAAGAATAAGATTCAAGCGGTATTTTCGAGCTTCAGATAGAATTGATTCAAATGAGTCTGTCGCGAAGTTTTGGAACTCATCGACAAATAAACAAAAGTCTTTTCGCTCATCTTCAGGTATATCTGCTCGACTCATTGCTGCTGCCTGAAATTTCATCACGAAAACCATACCTAATAGTTTTGCGGCAGCTTCACCAAGCTTACCTTTAGAAAGATTAACGAGCAAGATCTTATTATTATCCATTACTTCTCGAATATTAAAGGCACTTTTTTTCTGACCAATAATATTATTAATTAATCCGCTTTCGAAAGGTGCCCATTTTGAAACAACCCAAGAAACAAGCTCACCCGCATCATTAGATCTTTGCGATGCAGGCCATTCTTTCGTCCAAAAATCAATCGCACGCTGATTTCGAAGGTATTTTATTTTCTGCTTTGCGAATTCAGGATCAACCAAAACTTTTGGAATGTCCATAAATGTTCCACCATCTGGATCGCTCATTAACAACAAGGCTGCATTTCGCACGATATTTTCCATTCGCGGACCAACAACTCCTGTGTTTCCTGGATCGAAAAGTGATTTTAGCATCGAATTAGTTTCAGAAATCACAAAGTCCATGTCTTCAGGACTTTCAATTTCGAAAATATTAAAGCCTAATGGATTTTCAGTATCACTTGGGTTGAAATAAATTACATCATCCATTCGAGATTGCGGAATCATCCCTAGAAGCTCTTCAGCAGAATCTCCATGCGGATCAATAAAACAAAAACCTCGACCTTCCATAATATCTTGATAAGCAAGATTTTCAAGAAGTTTCGACTTACCCATACCAGTTTGTCCAATAATGTAAGTGTGTCGGCGACGGTCGTTAATTCCAAGGCGAATCTGTTTTTCAACGCCACGGAATTCATTAACCCCGATTAGCAAACCTTCTCGCATTGGTTCAGTTGGTCCATCAACTTGGCGAATCCTTTGACGTTCAACTTTTCCGGTAGGAATCGAATTTTGATCAGGTAAATGGAATATTGTTGAAAGCTCTACACTATTCAAAATATTTTTATTCGTACTTTGCGGGAAAAATCGAAAAATATAAGCAGTGATAAGCTCATCAATATCTGTCGTCATGTTGAATTTAAAGCCATTATAACGAGGTGAATCAAAAAGTGAAAATGCTGAAACGATAGATTGTAAAATTGCTTGGCTTTTGGCGGCCGTCGATGAAGATGTAATAACTCGAGTCAAGACTTCATATCCTGGATATTTAGTTTTATCTTCAATTGCCTGAATTTCTTCATTCTCTAGTGCCGTTAGCTGAGGAAATTCTGCAGATGAATTATTTATTCCGTATGTTGGCGGCTTCCACAAGGCTTCCATTATATCAAGAGCGCCCGCTGCACTACCTTTTTTAGATTTACCACTCCGGATTGATTCAACCTTTTGGTTTGATTTGTTTGTCCAATTTTCTGGAGCTGGGCGAAACATAATTTGAATTGCAGCTCCATCTCCACGCTCAACTCCACTTAAGGCATCAAGCAAGGCGCGAGCAGCATCCCTACGACTTTCTTGGTAAGTTGCGATTGGATAATAAAAGTCTTTTTTAAGTTCAAACTCACCGCCGATCACACCCTGCATTTTCCCCTGCTGAGAAAAAATATTCTCCATTTCAACTTCTTCGAGTCTCGCTGCAGGATATGCGGCAGAAATCGCTTGTTTAATTGTTTCTGTCAAGACTGCTGGAACCACTGCATAATATCGAACCAATCCATCACTCGCTACAATTTCGAAAGAAATATGCCTCTGACCATAAAGCTTCGTTTTAAAACCTTTCATAGCCGTGCTAGCGATAATATTATACATTGTTTGAGCCTCAGAAAGGACTTCGTCAACCACATCACGCTCATCTCGGCCACCAGCTTCAAGATCATCACTTGGTGGAGGAAGGTGAATTCGAATAGGAACCATTTTTAGCCCGCGTTCGTAGTTTTTAGCCTCACGAACCATTTTTTTATACTGGTCAAAGACAAAATATGCAGCTACACATATAATTATAAAACTAATAAATAAGATTATCCAAATACTCATTATTTCCCACCATTTATAATTCTGTTATACCTTTTCTTTAAATAATCCATTTGCATTTCTTTGAATCGAACTTCTCGTGCGTAAGGATCGCCTTTTGTATCAACAATCATTTTTTTTAAATCTTTAACCCACTCATCTTCCATTAGATCAATATCTTTAGCTGTCGCCGGAACCAAAGGCGCTGGATGTACGAGCGGGCTATCTTGCACAACTGGAAGCTGAGTTTGAGGTTGTATAGTCGGCTGAGCTTCTTGATTCGAAAATGCCTGAAGCGCTTCAGCTCTGGCTTTATCGTTATCTATTTGGTTTGTTTCTTTTTCAAAGCCAAAATTCCCCACTTCGTGAGGATTGCTGTTCATTGACTCAGGCTGAGCCACAAAAGCTCGTGGAATTTCAAGATTTTTTTGCGGTTCCATATAACAACATTATAACATAAACATTAACGTTTTGAAATGTAAATTATTGCAATTATTTCAATTATCGTTAATAACAATATTTCAAATATTCCAACTCCGCCGGTGGATTGTTTCGCTATTAAACTAATTGGAGCAAAAGCTAACGCAGCAGAATATTTTAAAAAGAATCCTGGTGTTTTAACTTCTTTCTGAACAACTGGTTGCCCTTTTCGAAAATACACAACCGCAATCGAAAATACTCGATAGCTTCCGTACAAGAAAAAAGATATAACTCCCAAAAATACTAAATACACCATCATAAATAAAATAAGGATACCAAGCGGGCCAACTTTATTTGGTGATGTTTGGGTTAGCATCAAAAATAAACCAACCCCAGATAATGTAGACAGACTAAAAATAATTTTTGAAATCATAATAATTAAATACCATTTTGTTAGATTCAGCCCAAAGAGTAAGCAAGTAGAATGCCATCATAACAAAATACCTTACTAAAATATGTGGTCTACGGCTTACTCTTTTGAGCTAGTTGACCGCTTCTCGCATGGAGAAGCATATTTCATTGAGGGTTCCTTAAATATTTTCTTTTGAAAATACAAGTACTTATTAGCCTCAGCGCTCTACGCTATACTTTTGCGGAGCTTTTTGGCGTTTCGAAACTAAGTTAAAAATCCAATGACGATTTTAAAAACCTTATTTTCAAATCGCCGTTCAAACTCCGGAAAAGGTCTAACGGACAACTCAAAATTATCAAATTTTAATTTACTAATGTGCTTGGTGGAATGTACAATACTGTGTTTTTTAATTTTTGCTTTTTATTTCTTTCAAAGCTATTCATATTGTAGCACAAGCATTATAAAAAGTCAATACCATAAGCACAATAAAAATATTTTTGTTGTATTTTTAACATGCTTTAATCTGTTATTTTTGGTGAACAAAAAAATTATACAAAAAAATGAAAAAAAGTATTGACTTTATGCTTATTTCGGGTTATCATAAGTGTAGCTTATGAATAAAAAGTTTATACATAAGCCAAAAATAAAAATTATTTATAGTGAATTCCGCAGTTCACAAAAACCTAAAATTAAAATCAAAAACTCCACATTACTATTTCCAAGAATGAGCGTTCCTCGCAGTCGCTCATTTTTATTTTTGTAAAATAAAAAATACGCTCAAAACGCGTATTTAAAAACATTTTTGGTGGAGCTGCCGAGAACTGCCCTCGGGTCCAAAAGGTAACATTTTAGCCTTCTACAAGCTTAGTTTATTCTAAATAAAATTTAATGCTCTAAAAATAAACAAAAATACATTAAAAGTTGCGAATAATTTTCATTTAAAACTTATCGCAAGGTTTTAAACTATCAGTGAAAAATATATGACACTTTTCAAAACACGCACTGCCCTGTTTTAAAAAATGATTGCCAAAAAATTAAGCGGCAATTGTTGCTGGAGCTGGAGCAAAGAATGCTGCAACTCGAGCTGCAAAGTTTTTTGCATTTATTTTATTACTTTACGCAGTAAACGACTTGCAAGCCAAACTGTTAAATTCCTCTTGTCTAAAGCTAATTCAGCCCCAACATAACTACATTATACCACAAAATTGTGATTTTTAAACGGTTATGTTAAAATTATCTTATTATGGTGAGTAAAGTTATTTCAGCCGCGCCGATCGGCTATGAAGCAGAAATTATTGAAGTAGAGGGAGATTCTTCAAAAGGGTTACCAAGTCTACAAATCGTTGGAATGGGTAATAAAGCAATCGATGAAGCAAAAGAACGAGTTCGTAGCGCAATAAAAAACTCCATACTCGACTTCCCTGCTAAAAAGATTGTTATCAACCTTGCACCAGCAGAGCTACCTAAAGATGGAACTTTTTTTGACCTACCAATTGCAATTTCTATCTTGACATTATCTGGTCAAATTAAACAACACGAAATTAAATCTAAAGCCTTTATTGGTGAACTTTCTCTTAGTGGTGAACTTCGACCCGTAAAAGGTATTATCAATATCTTAGAGAAACTTCGAAATAGTGGTATTAACGAGGTTTTTATACCTTTAGATAATTTAGAGTCAAGTTCTTTAATAGACGGGATTAAAATAATTGCTGCAAAAAACCTAAAAGAGATTTTTCTTCATCTAAAAAGTGAGAAAACTATCACCGATAAGGTCCTCGAGCATCATCCTGAAAAAGCCCAAAATCAAACAAAATTAGATGACATCATAGGTCAAGAACAAGCCAAGCGAGCACTCACAATCGCAATCGCTGGTCATCATAATATACTCTTAACAGGCCCTCCAGGAACCGGAAAAACAATGTTAGCACAAGCTGCTTTAAATCTTTTACCTAGTCTTTCTAAAGAAGAAATTCTTGAAGTTTTAAAAATTCACGGATTAGTTGAAGATGTTGACTCTAAAATATCTCGCCCTTTTAGAACCCCACATCACACAGCTAGTAAAGTTTCGATTATCGGGGGTGGCTCTAAAGCATTGCCAGGTGAAATTAGTTTAGCTCACAATGGTGTACTTTTTCTTGATGAAATGCCCGAATTCCCAAAATCCGTTCTCGAAAGCTTAAGACAGCCTCTTGAAGATAGGAAAATTACAATTTCACGTACAAATCGCAAAAGCTCCTACCCTGCAAATTTTATGCTTATCGCCACAATGAACCCTTGCCCTTGCGGTTTTTATGGAGACGAGACTAAAGAATGCACATGCTCACCCACGCAAATTTTAAACTACCAAAGAAAATTATCTGGACCTTTAATGGACCGTATTGACATGGTAGTAAATGTTAATAGAATTAAAAATGAGAATCTATTAAAAACTTCCCCATCCAAAAAAGCTGAACACGCTAATGCTAAAAAACAGATAGAAAAGTCGTTAAAATTACAGCATAAGCGTTATGAATGTAGTAATTTATACAATAGTATGGTAAAAACAAATGTCGTAAAAAGTAGTTTCAAAATTTCAAAAGAAGCAGAAGATCTACTCAATCTTGCGACTAATAAATTAGATCTTTCGGTACGTTCTTATTTGAAAATCTTAAAAGTTTCTCGAACAATCGCAGACCTTGAAGGATCTGAAGAGATTAAGCCAAATCACATTAGTGAAGCCATCCAGTATCGCCAAAAAACTGAAACTTACTAAAATACTTGATTTATCGGTAAAAATTTGGTAAAATAATATGCGAGTAAATTGCTGAAAAATAGCAGCTCGAAAGGAAGGAAAATTATTAGCAAAAAAATTCGAATCAATGAAGAAATTCGCGCTCGCGAAGTTCGCGTTATTGGTCAAAGTGGTGAGCAGCTTGGAATTATGAGTTCAAAAGAAGCCTTCGACCTTGCACAAGATGCAAATCTTGATCTAGTTGAAATCTCACCTAATGCCGAACCTCCTGTTGTTAAGATTATTGACTGGGGAAAATTCCAGTATCAAAAAATGAAAGAACAACAGAAGAATAAACGCAAAGCTAAGCAAGTTGAGTTAAAACAAATGCGTTTTGGCTTGAAAATTGGAGCTGGCGATCTAGAAATTAAACTTCGAAAAGTTAAAAAGTTTTTAGCAGCCGGAAATAAAGTTAAAATCCAAATTGTTTTCAAAGGACGCGAGATGGCTCATAAAGAAATTGGCTTCGAAATGGCTAAAAAGATTCTCTCTCTCCTAGAAGAAGATGCTATCGTCGAACAGCAACCTCAGATGGCTGGCCGCAATCTGAGTTTAGTAGTAAGGAGTAAATAATGCCTAAAATGAAAACACATAAAGGCACAGCTAAGCGAATGAAGCTTACCGGAAGCGGCAAAGTAGTGCGCCGTCGAGCCTTTAAAAATCACATGCTTTCAAAAAAGAGCAAGAGTCGAAAACGACGAATCAACACCACTGCAACTGTTGAAGGTGCAATGGCTAAAAATATTAAACGAGCGCTGGGAGTAAAATAATATGCGAGTAAAACGAGGTGTAACAGCACGAGCAAAGCATAAGAAAATCCTAAAAGCAGCTAAAGGAATGCAACATGCACGAACACGTTCATATCGTTTAGCTAAACAAGGCGTAATTCGCTCATTGCAATATGCATACCGCGACCGCCGAAACCGCAAACGCGATCTTCGAGCTCTTTGGATTACTCGAATCAACATCGCTGCACGCGAAAACGGAACAACTTATGGAAAACTTATCGCTGGTCTAAAAGCTAAAAATATCGAATTAGATCGAAAAGTTCTTGCAGAACTAGCAGTAAGCGAACCAAAAGCTTTTGCGAAAATTGTTGAATCAGTAAAATAATTTTCAAAATAATAAAAACACACTTTCGAAAGAGGTGTGTTTTTTATTATTCTCATTAAAAGCTTGTCTGTAAGCCGGGTTCTGTCATGAATGGTCATCTATCTAGTTTAAGGATTACTCCTTAAATCAAGCGGTTATCGAATTATGGCGAGCAACCATGTTTAACAATTCTCCTTGCAGTAGACAGGGTTTACCTCTCGCTTCACGTCACCATGAGCGACTGTGAGCTCTTACCTCACTCCTTTCACCCTTACCTTTTCAGGCGGTATCGTTTCTGTGGCACTTTCCCTAAGGTTTCCCTCGGTTGCCGTTAGCAACTGCCTTGCTCTATACTGCCCGGACTTTCCTCTAATTTTTCAATTAGCGACCATTTAACAAGCTATCACTATTATATCAAATTTTAGACAATATAAAAAGCCCTACTAACTTTGATATTTTCCCCGCATAAGATTATACGGTGGATACCTCCTCAGCCTATTACCACGATAATAGACCATCATTTGGAGTTCCTCTATCAATGATTATTCAGGAAAAATCATACGTTAGTAGGGCCTAACTTAATTATACCAACTTATATATAAAAAATCTAGTACTTTTTCATTCTATAAGCCAAATAATCTTAAAAGAGCTGCAAATCCCTCGAGAGTGAAGCTCATACATACGCTAATATAATTTGAGATGACCGTTGAAAACAGAAACATTATCATAAGAATAAAAATCGGTCCATAAGATTCAAGTTTATCAAAAAAATCTTGAACAAATTCTGGTGCGATTGGATATAAGATTCGTGAGCCGTCGAGTGGCGGGATTGGAATTAGATTAAAGATCGCAAGGCTAAGGTTAATTTTAACAAATACAGAGAAACCCGTAGCTAAATCACCGTAAGAAACATTAAAAGCATGCATTATTGCGTATGCTAAAAAAGCCAGGATAAAGTTAGATAACGGCCCCGCAAACGCAACTAAAGCCATCCCCCATTTCTTCCACTTAAGCTCCTCAAAATCAACAGGAACCGGCTTAGCACCTCCAATTACAGGAAGATTCGAAAATACGCACAGAATCGGCAAAACTACGCTAATATACGGATCCATATGTGCCAAAGGGTTTAGAGTTAATCGACCATCCTTTTTAGCCGTCTCATCACCTAGTAAATATGCAATAAAACCATGTGAAAATTCATGCACAATCATTGCGATTAAAATCGAAATTAGCGAAATAATAATTGTAAAAACCATATATCTATTATACACCACTTGACCTTTTTTTGAAAATACGTTATAATGGAACAGATTGTAAATATTAAAGTAAAGAGAGTTAAAATGGCAGTATGTGATTTAACAGGAAAAGGAAAGCAACACGGAAACAACGTTAGCTTTTCATTGCGACGCACAAAACGAACTTTTAAGCCAAACATCCAAAAGAAAACTATCATTGTTGATGGCAAAAAAGTTCGACTAAACTTGAGCACCGCAGCTATCCGAACTTTGAAGAAAAAAGGTATTTTATAATATTTTTCTCAAAAAGAATCTCCCACTTTGTGGGTTTTTCTTTTTATAAAAAATAAAAGAGGCTTTTAAACCTCTTTTATTTTGTTCGCTCAATCTGTACGATCGTCATTTTCTCTGGTAGAGATGCTGCAGACTTAACCTTGTATTTCGAAGTTTTTTCAACTTCAGTTCCAAGCTCTTTCGCAAATAGAGAGAAATCAGATTGTAGAACTTCATATTTTATTCCATCATCAGAATAGTGCACAGGAACAATAACTTTTGCGTCAGATCTCCTAGCAATACTTGCAGCCGATGTCGCATCAAGTGTGTATCCCCCACCGCCAATAGGTAAAATTAAGATATCAAGCACCCCTAGATTCTCAAGTTGATCGTCCGAGATACTGGGGCCAATATTTCCTAGGAGCCCAATCTTAACCCCCGAAATATCAATACTATATATCACTGATTTTCTACCTTCAGAATCACCATCTATATGTCGTTTTTCGGGATATCCAGCAATTGTAAAGTCTGAAATTTCATAATTACCTGGGTAGCTAATTGTTAGCTTATAGGCGTCATTACGAGTTGCAAATCGCTCTTCAGTAACCAATTCCACCCCATCCTTAATAACTATATCTTTCTCCCCGTTAACTGACATCTTCGGGTCAGTTACCAGTGAAGATTTTTTCGTTGAAATTACAACAGTATTTCCACCCTTATATTCAATATCAAACATTTTCTCTCACTTTCTATAATTTTTCAAGAAGATTTTCTTTATCGAAAACTATATTATATTTACCCTTAAACAACTGTTTTACAAAAGTATCTTGAGTTGTATACCTATAATAAAAATCTTCCATCGATAAAATCATATAGTTTAATTCTCGACCCTCTTGTTTTTCAAGGTCTGCAGCCCATTTAGACAAAGAGCCATTAAAATTATTGCCCACTATTAATAGATCTATATCCGATTTTTCGTCATCAGTAAATACACCGAATAGTATAAGTAGGTCTAAAGAATTTTTTACATTAGAAATTTTATTTTGCCAGCTATCCGACACTGTTGCATTTTTAACATTATGTTCCTTCTCCGAGAATTGAACACCCGCAAAAATAACTCTTAGCGGCAAATAATATTTGAATCGCTGGTTCGCTCTATAAAAAATCTTTCGATCCTCTGTAGAACTTTTTACAACACCAACACCTTCAAGATTTGTTAGCTCTCTTCGAACAGAATTAACTTGCTCATCGATTATTCTAGAAATTTCTCGAACATAAAATTTTTCATCCGGCTTATTAAAAAACAAGTTTAAAAGCTTAACTCTAGTTTTCGAACCAAATAATGCATTAATACTCTGTTCCATACCTATATTTTACCACACTTTTTGAAAATCAACTAGCCTTTTATAATTTTTTGTTCATTTTTTAATTTTCGATACAATAAATTGTTCAGCATCTTTTAGACTAAGCCAAACGATATCCTTATTCCTCTTCATAAAGGTTAGTTGACGCTTGGCTAATCTCCAATCACGAACACTCATTTTTTCTATTAATTCTTGCTGTGTTAGCTCCCCTACTAAATATTTTTGTACGAGTGGATATGCGTTGGCTGTTGTCGCTTCTGAACCCATTCCATATTTCTGTTCAATTTTTTGAAACTCTTCAATAATTCCTGAACCAAAAAATAGTTCATTTCTTTGAAAAATTCTTTGCCTCAATTCGTTACGTGGCGTTGTTATTCCTACAACAACATTATTGTATTTGTTGACTTTTTTACAATCTTCTCTCTTTACGCTTACGCTTTTTTCTATAGCCCTTATTAAATAACGCTTATTTTTAAAATTTTCAGGCATTTGAATTTTATTTTCTAAAATATATTTTTGGAGCTCTTCAATAGTCTTTGAATTCATTTTTTGACGAAATATATCATCAACCTCACCACCAAATTCATAATCATATAAGACAGCATCAATATACAGACCAGTTCCTCCAACCAAAAATGGAATTTTTCCTCGACTTAAAATATCCTCAATTTTTGAATAAGCATATTCTTTAAAATCTGCCGCCGTAAAGCGTTCGCCTGGTTCAACTAGATCAAAACCCCAATGCGGAACCCCCTCTCGCTCTTCAATTGTAGGTTTAGCTGAGGCAATATCAATATCTTTATAAATAGCACGCGAATCAGCAGAGATAATTTCACCGCCAAAAAGCTTGGCTAATTTAATAGCCAAGCTTGTTTTTCCACTTGCCGTGGGGCCAGTAATAACAATTAATGTATTGCTGTTTCTCATAAAAACTAAATCTTCTGAATGAACGTTGCTAGATTTTCAAGCGCAACCTTTTCTTCAACAAATTCGCCATCTTTTCTAAAACGGACACTAACTTCGTTATTTTCCTTATCTTTAGGACCAACAATCAATTGGACTGGAATTTTCATTGAAGTTGCTTCACGAATCTTCTTACCTAAAGATTCGTTTCGATTATCAATAGAATAACGAATTTCATTAAATTTCACTGGTGAATTCAAAACAACGCCAGAAAGGATTTTTGAAACTTCTTCAACATAATCGTTTAAAGTATCGTTAATTGTTAAAATTCGAACTTGTTCTGGAGCCGCCCAAAAATCGAACCAACCAGCTTTGTGCTCAATATAAACGCTCATGAATCGCTCAATTGAACCAAGTAAAGCACAGTGAATCATTACAGGTTGCTCGTCTTGGCCTTCAGAGTTTTTATAAGAAAGTTCGAAACGTTCAGGCTGAACAAAATCAAGCTGGACAGTCGCAACTTGGTGTTCGCGACCGATTGCATCTGTAGCCATAAAGTCAATCTTTGGACCATAAAACGCAGCTTCACCTTCTTGTTCAAAGTATTCTAGATTGTTTGAAATAACCGCTTTTTTAAGCTGATCTTGCGCACTTTCCCAGACGGCTAGATCACCAAGATAACTATCAGATTCATCACGATAGCTAAGACGAACACGCAATTTCATTCCAATTCCAGAGTAAAGCTCGTGAGCAGCAGCCAATAAGTTTTGAATCTCGCCTTCAATTTGATCTGTTCGACAAAAGATGTGTGAATCGTCTTGAGTTAAAGATCGAACACGGTTTAAGCCACCGAGCTCACCAGTTTGCTCATCACGATAATCTGTTGTAGTTTCAAGATAACGGATCGGCAAATCTTTGTAACTCCTTGGGTTTGAGGCAAAAATTTGCGTGTGATGTGGACAGTTCATTGGTTTTAATGCAAATTGACCACCGGTAACTTGTGATTTAACCAAGAAAAGCTCTTCGCCAAATTTAGCCCAGTGTCCAGATTTTTCGTACAAATCTTTTTTAGTAATATGTGGAGTCCAAACTTTTTTGAAACCATATTTTTGACGCAATTGATTTGAATAGTTCGCCAAAACATCGCGTAAAATTGTTCCGCGTGGCGTAAATAGAGGCAATCCAATTCCTACGAGTGGTGAAACTGTATATAAATCAAGTTCTTTACCTAACTTACGGTGGTCACGTTTTTTAGCTTCTTCCATTTTTTGAAGATAATCGTCAAGTTCTTCTTGAGTTTCGAAAGCCACACCATAAAGTCGTTGCATTTGTGGATTTTTTTCATCACCGCGCCAATAAGCACCAGCTACACGCATTAACTTAAATGCACCAACTTCTTTAGTATTTGAAAGGTGTGGACCACGGCACAAATCTTTATAGTTTCCGTTTGTATAGAAGCTTACAGTTTCCGCACCGTTTCCAAGTTCAAAATCACCCTCAGCAAGAATTTTTGCATTAGTTGTTCCTGCATTTTTTAAATCATTCAAAAGCTCTAATTTATAAGGTTGGTTATTTTCTTTCGCCCAATTTATTGCATCTTCAATTGAAACTTCACTTCGCACAAAGTCTTGGCTCTCGGCGATAATTCGACGCATCGCTTTTTCGATTTTGCCGAAATTATTTTCTGAAATTTTATTGTCGCCTAAATCAATATCATAATAAAACCCGTCATTAATTGCTGGACCAACACCAAACTTTGCATCTGGGTAGATTCGCTGAACTGCCGCCGCCATAATATGAGCGAGGCTGTGGCGCATCTTAAAAAGTTTTTCCTCTTTATTCTCCACTTAAATTCCTTTCGAAAATAATATTTTTAACTACCTTTTATTTTATCACCACTGGACTTTTCTTGCAAGTTTTGCTAAAATAAAACTACGGGCGATTAGCTCAGTTGGCTAGAGCGTCACATTGACGTTGTGAAAGTCAGAGGTTCGAGTCCTCTATCGCCCACCACCTTATAAATATGGCACCCCTTTAGCTATATTTAATATTATTGTTATTATAATCATCTTCTAAAATACCGCACCTAATGTGCGGTTTTTAGTTTTACGGTTATATTAAATCCTATACTTAACATATCCCTATATATAGTGTGTTTAATGTTTCAGTTTTGCACATTTTCTAGAATCTTTTCCACAAGATAGTTTTTGACTTTTGAAAATTTTTATTTACCTGGTGATATATTTATCTTAAGTCTGTTCGCCTTATTTTATTTGACTTTCGCGTGAAATGTTTTAATTATAAAAATGTATTTTTTGCCAAAAGCGAACAAAATTTTAATCTTCGAAAATTGATATCATTGTGGCTATCCTTGAACTTTTTCACAAAAAACGTTAAAATAAAAGTGAGGTTGGATCGCGGAAAAGATTCAACCAGGTTTGGGCATAAATTTTAAAAATTCTCTAGTGTATTATCTGTTATGTTTTCTACTTTTACTATTCGTTACCCAAACAACGACGCACTTTTAGTAAGGTTTAAGAAAATCTTACAAATATCCCTACATTAGGCGGTTGAAATGACCGCTTTTTAATTTATATAAAATTTCACAGCTAAAAAATAAAACACCCTTTTCAGAGTGCTTATTTTTTTTGCTTCTTTAATGCTCGCCTTTTGGCTTTTTCTGCCTTGGCGCGTTCAACATCTTCAATTCGCCCTTTCTCGGTAACATCAAATTTATCGAGATATTTACCAAGAGCTAACCGAGTTTGCGAATATGCGGCCGCTGCCGCATTGTAACAGATTGAAGTTACAGGCATGTAAACCCACTGCGCAACCATCCAGAAAGAACGACGTTTTTTATATCGTTCTGGGCGTGGTGGCAACATCTTTAAACTAATTAAAATTGTTATAAAAATACCCATTGTTGCAATTTGCTGAAGTGTACTAATAACGTTTGGCAATTGATGAACGATTACACTACGAGATGATGCCGCATAAACAATAAGCGGAACCCAACCGCCAAAGGCCGCCATTGGTGATTGAAATACAGCCGTAACGTGACCATCAATCAAGCGAATCAATTTCATCAGCCCATCAATAAGTGGAACATTTCGATTTTTTGAAAAATACAAATTTGCAACATAAGGAATATCACTTGCACCATACATCCAACGACGAAGCTGGATAAATTGAGCTTTTAGTGTTTTTGGCAAAGTTTCGCTCAAAACTGCATCTTGGTAAATTGGTACACGAATTGGTACAACATAATAGTCACCATCAAAATGGAAATAACTGCGCCAAAATTGATGTCCGTCCTCAACAATTGTGCGAGTTGACCAAAAATCCATTTCAACCAACGCATCTAGAGGCTGAGAATGCGAGGCGAAATTTCGTAAAAGGTGTGGACGCATTGTCGACACAATATTCCAGAATGAATTACCAGTTGCAACTACGCGCATTGGCGCTGGAACGTCCCAAATGTTATTCAAAAACAACGAGACCGGCTGATATGATAGCTTTTTGCGATCTTCATGAACAACAAATTCATAGGTTGCAGCAGCAAAATATTCTTTATGTGGCTTATTGTCGCTATCCAGAGTCGTAACCAATACATTCTCAAAAGGAATCTTATTATCTTCACAATACTTTTGAAGTGCACGGCCAGCAAAAGTAATATTTCCACCTTTTCCAACAACCTCGTTCGGTAGGTTTTTTGGATGCTTTACAATTTCGAAAGCGCCGAAACTTTTCGAAAACTCTTTTTTGAGCCGAATTGCGGTTTTTTCAATACCTTCACCACCACGCTCCTCATAGGCCAAGAAAATTAAAAGATTTTTAGTATCATAATTTGAGGCTAAAACAGATTTAATTGTTGGCTGAATAACCTCATAAGGTTCGTTATAAGCGGCAATAATTACGGCATTTTTCACCAAGAGTGGATTCGGGAAAGCCTCTGGCCTATCTATAATATCGTGTAAATTCTGAATATGTTGTTTAAAATCATATTCCTTACTTTTTTTCTGATTTTTTGCCTTTTCAAGTGCTTTTTTAGGATTTTCAAGTTCAGAGAGTCGCTTATTCCAATTAACTTTTTGAGCTTTTTCAATCTGTATGTGCCCTGTTATCATTCGGTAAGCAATTCCAATTGCTTTAACAAGAAGAGTTGTGACAATCGTTAAAAGATAAACTGAGGCCAAAAAAGGCGAAAAGAACGAAAGTATAAACATTAAAATGATTGCACCGAAGCTTAAAAATGCTGGCAAAATTTCAAAAAAGCGATACTTTAGAGTTCGTTTGCCTAGTGGGATTTCAATATCAATCTTTTGTTTCTTCATTAGTTTGGAATCTCTCGAATTGAAGCACCAATGATAAACATACTAACAATCATTAGAGCGACGCTAAAGACCGCAAAAGCAATAGCGACACGACGACCAGAAACGTTATAAACTTTCGCAATCAAAACATTATGAATAAAAGCAACAATTAATCCAAAAATAGCTAAAACAATTCTATAAACCCAAGAGTCTTTATAGAATTCACTGGTACCAAAAACAGTATATCTAACATTTAATAAATAATCGTATGATTTTACATTCAAAATCATAAAAATGAAAAATATAATTCCTGCTAAAAATACCGAAACCATTGCTAATAACATTCGGCGATCTTTGATAATTGGTTTAAATAAATTAGTTATTGTTTTCATAAGAATAAAATTATTTGGAGCCGATGAGCAGGATTGAACTGCTGACCTACGCGTTACGAGTGCGTTGCTCTACCAACTGAGCTACATCGGCATATGTTTAATATTATAGCACAAACTTTTTAAAAAATAAACTAAAAAAGCCCTTGATTTTATTGTTGAAGTTTGATAAAATTGTATTAGTCTAGCGATGCGCTCGTGGTATAGCTGGCCTAGTACGCCTCCCTGTCACGGAGGAGATCGCCGGTTCGAATCCGGTCGGGCGCGCCAAATTTAGACTTTAAAAATCGCTTTCGAGCGTTTTTTTATTTATTTTAAAAGATACCTGTTTTCACGGGTATCTTTTTTATTATAAGCTAATCAACCTTGATATATTTTTTAATCTTACCTTCTTTTTCAAGCTTTTCTAGCTGTGAATTAAACTCAGTAAACTTGATCTTTATCGATTCATAACTAATCTCGTTATCACTTTTTTCAATAAGTTTTACGATATAATAACCATCACCAGCGTTCGAGATAAATGGTTTCGAAACTTCACCAACATTTAATTGTGAAGCCACCTTCGAACGACCGCCATCAATATTTGTTTTTCGAACTTTTCCAGGTTTATTGTACTCAATTTTATCACCAAATTGCTCGGCAGCTTTCGAGAAATCATTCGAGTTATTGTTCAAATATTTTACAACTTCATCCCTAGTGTTAGCGGCATTTTTATCGATTTGTGCAGTAACTTTTCGGCGAAGAAGTGGGAGCTCAATAAACATTCGACGATATTCGCTTGGCGAAAGACCATAATTGTCGGCAGCAATTTTATATAATGCGCTTTCGGTAAGTTCGGTATTCTGAGTTTTTCGCTGGGCATCAAAAGCTTCATCAATCTCTTTCTCCGAAACAGAAATTCCCATTTCTCGAGCTTTTTTCTGAGCATAAGCATTTGCAATTGCATTTTTCATTGCCTTATTTTTATTTAAAACCGAAAGAGCTTTTACGTTATTAGCACTTTCAATTTCATCTTTTTTAGTATTCGCAATTTGCATATTTGCACGATATTCCATTAAATAGTCACGATAAAGCGCATTTTCGCCATCAACATTCGCAACCGGAAATGGTATAACAGTCGTAAAACGATAAATAAATTCACCAGTATTTTGTGCTTTGTATAGTTGATACCATAACAACCCTGAACCAGTGATCAAAATCACCAAAGCAATGATTAAAGCGTTTCCAACTAGTCGGTTTTTACTATATTGAACAGGATATTTAAATTTTTTACCCTTGCTTAAAATTTCCTTACGCTGCTCTTCGAGCGTTGTATTTGTAATTTTTGCAATTTGAGTTTCTTGAGTATTCGACTTTTTCAAAATCTTTTTCTTTAAACTCTTTCGCTTTTCTTTAAAATTCTTCATCTTCCTCCTCTACTTCAACTTTCGAAATTGCATCTTGAAGTTTATTATAAACATCTTCTGGGTGTTCAACATTTTTAATCTCTAAATCTCCCACGATTGTAAAAATATTTATTGTTCCAAAATGGAAAATGTCGCCAAAAAATCCTGGAATTTCGAAATTGACACTTTGAATTTTCGAAAGCGGCAAATCCATCATTCTTCGGCCAAAAAATCCTTTTTGCGTAATTTGACGAATGCGCTGACTTGAAACAATATAGATTGAATAATACCACAACATGAAATGATACAAAAACAACAGAAGCCCAATCAAAAAACCGCCGCATGCAACCCAAAGCGCATTCATTAGATTGTCTGAAGTTAGCATAAAAAAAGTCGGCAAGCAAGAAATTGCAAAAACGCCCAAAAAGAGGTAAAAACCTTTGCGCATCGCAATAATATGCTTTCGAAACATAAAGAGAAATTCTTCGCCTTCTCTTTGACCTTTAAAAATTTGTTCTTTCATAAATAAAATCAGTGGTACCCCGGATAGGAATCGAACCTATAACCTTTTCCTTAGGACGGAACTGCTCTATCCAATTGAGCTACCGAGGCTCACTTCTCTATTTTAACAGATTTTTACAAAAATAGCGAGATTTTAACGCGTAAATTTTTCTCGAGGTGAAGGATAATCATAAATTTCATGATCAGCGAACCAATGTTCAATTTCTTGTTTCGCCTCTTCAACACTTCCCGATGCATGAATTAAGTTCGGAATCCCAACATTGTGTTCATCTGCATAGCCAAAACTCATGTGCGAATAATCCCCTCGAATTGTTCCCGGGAGCGCAGCTTTTGGTTCAGTTCCACCAACAAGTTTTCGCACTAACTCAACCGATTCAACGCCCTCAAGAACCATTGCAATCACAGGTCCTTGTGTCATAAATTCCAGCGCCATATCAAAAGCTTTTTCGCCACGACGTGTCACCATTTTACCAATTCCTTCGTAGTGTTTGTGATAGTGTTCTTTATTTGGAAAGATCATTTTTGTGCCGATAATTTTTAAGCCAACTCTTTCGAAACGTGTTAAAATTTCGCCCACAATTCCACGCTGAACTGCATCGGGCTTGAACAAAATTAGTGTTCGCTGAATTAACTCTTTCGACATAAAATCCTCCTTAAAGCTTATATTTAAAATTATACTCTTTTTTCGAAAAAAATGCTAATTAAAAAGCCTACTTCTTAAGTAAGCTTTTAATAATATTTTTTTAATTAGTACCTACCGTAATAAGGTTCACATGCAATACCATCTCCATCTCTATCTAGGTGAGGTGAATATCCGGGTTCGCCTATATAGATAGGTGCAGCGCCTGCTGCACGAGCTGCCGCACAATTCCTATAATACACAGACGATGGTGCGGAATACGTTGTTGATGATGGCGTGTTATAAGTGTAAGTATAACTAACTGGTGCTGGAGCATATTTAGCGCGCTCTTCTTCAAGATATTTAGCATTCAAAGCCTGTAAAGTATTTATACTTTCTTGCGAGAACCTAAGTCTAATTTTGACCGTCTTACTACCTTCACCGGCATAGTCGCCGACAATCCGGAATTCAACAGTTCTTTCATCAACCCAGTCTGCAGCAGCTGAGCCCAAAAAATCCTTCTGCCAAAATGATGACGGAACTTGAGTCACACCAGAAAAAGTTAGATTTCCGTTAGAACTCGAAACATTCAAGCCATTAATCGTTGCAATAGTTTTACTTGAAGGCGTATATGAAGAATACACTTCGTTAGTTGTACAGCCTAATGAATATTTTTTCGAAGCATAGTAATTAACATCAATCTGCCCCATATTACACTGTAAGTCGTATTCCGACGCCGTATAAATCTTATATTTATCATTGGACCGGTTATCATTACCTTCGCTATTCATAGCGACAACAATACTTCCAACGCAGAAAACTATTAAAATTATTAACCCTATAATAAAACCGTTTCTCTTTTCCATAACACAGACATTATACAATATTCAAAAAAAAAAAAAACAATATTTAACCTTAAAATATGCTATAATAAGATTATGTATATTTCTGAAGGAATTGAAGATTTTATTGAGTCGCTCGAAGTTGAAGGTGGTCGTTCGAAGAAAACTGCCGAGAACTATCGACTATATTTAGAGCGCCTTGTGGAATTTTCAGGAGACATTCCTGTTAAAGAAATCACTTCTGAACTTGTTCGAAAATATCGCTTGTGGCTTAACCGTTACGAAAACGACTCTGGCAAAAGTTTAAGCAGAACCACCCAAGCATATCATCTCATTGCACTTCGAAGATTTTTAACTTACCTTTCGCGCCGAGATATTAAAAGCCTTGAACCCTCAAAAATTGAACTACCAAAAATTGTTAAACCGCAGGTGAATTTTTTGCACTACGAGGAGATCGAGCGTTTGATTTCGGCAATTCCAAATGAAACCGAAAGTGATTTGCGTGATCGTGCAATTATTGAATTGCTTTTTTCTAGCGGACTCCGTGTTTCAGAACTTGTAAGTTTAAATCGCGGAAGCATCAACACAAAACGGCGTGAGTTTACGGTTCGCGGAAAAGGAAACAAAGATCGCCCAATTTTTATTTCAAAAAAGGCCGCTGAACATATCGAGAACTACTTGCAAGCACGAGAAGATAACCTTCAACCCTTGTTTTTGAATTATTCGAAACGCTATAAAAAACCATCAACAGATGGAAATTATCGCCGAATTACTGCCCGCTCCGTTCAACGAATGGTTGAAAAATATGCGCGCCTAGCAGGAATTACAAAGCATGTTTCACCGCACACAATGCGCCACTCTTTTGCGACAGATTTGCTCGTGAATGGTGCGGATCTACGTTCGGTTCAAGGCATGCTTGGGCACGCAAGTATTGCAACAACACAAATTTACACACACATTACCGATCAACATCTGAAAGAAATCCACGAGCGATTCCACAGCGAAACAGAATAAAAGCGACTTTCGAAAGCCGCTTTTTTATTTATCTACCAAGAGTTCTTACAGTAAGTTCGAATTTATTAACTGCGCAATAGTTGCTTTTAACATTTCCTTCACAGTTTCTACTTCCAGCATTCATTCGAATATCATTATTATTTGGTGTACCTAAAACATAGGCGATATTTACAATCATTTGATTTGAAGGCCGATTAATCAAATTACCACCCGAACTAAACGATATGCTATGAAGTTGAAGGTTGACTTCACTGTTGCTTAAAATTTCAGTAACAGTATTGTCGCGAGGAACATTTCTCCAAACAGTACTTTGGGCATTATCTGAACAATAGCTCTTTGCAGTATCGCGAACCTTAACAAACCGAATTGGATTATTATCTCCAGCGTGAACAATTAGTGCGCCCGAACCTTCAAGATTTGTGTTCCACAGATAGCTCACCGAACCAGTACAAAATGCACCCGAACCGCCAACAACTCTGTAATATTCGTTATTATTGTTTCGACCGTCCCAACCATCAAGAACAGATGTTGAATTAAATGTTTTTGTTAGATCTGCATTAATCGTTCGAGAGGCTGCGTTTAGATCCTTATAGGTTGTTCCACGCGTAATGGTGTTTGTCATTTGGATAATTAAGCCCGCGACTGAGAGTAGCAAAAAAGCAATCACGCCCATTGCGAGCATTAATTCCATAATTGTAAAACCTTTTTTAGTTTCTTCTTGGATCATATAACCTCACAATCGTTCCAAGTGTCGTATTAACATTACTTCCCGGCGCAGACCAACAAGCACGGATATGAAAATCGTAATAATTAGTATTGGCAAGGTGAACTTTTTCAACCCAAATGCCTTCAGATCGTCTATAGCTAGCGCTTGGGTCCGTGATTGCGTTCGAATCCGCATCAGTACCATAAGCTATTCGCGGATAAGTTACCGCATCTGTTATCGCCTCACTATGATAAGATAAATCACTGCGCGAAAGCACAAACGCACTTGCGCCACGAGTACAAGCATCAAGTTGAGTAGCTGTACCTTGTGCTCCTGCCGTTAATTGATCTTGCCAAACCCGAGCCGCCGCACTAGTTACAGCCCCTCCATCAGTACGAAACTCTGAAACATATGCCGTATTTGCGAAACGCAAAGCCTCAGCCTGTGAATCCATTGCGTTACGTGCCATTGTTAGTTGTAAGCTCGCCAAAGCTCGCGACATTCCGTTATTCATTGCTGATAGCCCAATCATCATCACTACAGCAAAAACTGCCATAGCGAGAAGAACTTCAACCAGCGTATCACCTTTTTGAATTTTCATTACAACTGCACTCCATCAATTATTACATCGCCAAACTGAGACCTACCGTTAAAATCACTACCACAAGAAGAACCGTTTGGCCCATCTAAAGGTGCAATTTCAACTGAAGATGCCGAAGGGCCAATTTTGACGATTTTGTTTCTATCACCAAAAAAGTTAAATCCACCAGACCACCACCTATTAACATTTGCATTAGCAGGTCGAATACAGATATTTACTGTTTTCCTATCGGTAACAGCCCAACCTTGATTAATACTTAAATCTCGAAAGGCTGAAATCACACCCTGATTACTAAGACTACCATTCTGAACAGTGCTCGAGGTACCAAAAGCAACAATCGAATTATCCAACGGTGACCGTAAAATTAAAATACCCGTAACAGTATCTAATGGGTGCCATGTAGTGCCAGCAAAAATGCTTGCAATAGGCGCGTCCCCACTAAAACGTCGAGTATTCCCTGAAACTACTCGATTATCGGTCACACTCTTAAATTGTGCACGCCATTGAAGTTCCATATCTTTAGGGCCATTAATTTGGTTTACTCCCCCATCTAGAACAAATCTCGTAGCTCTTAAAGCGTCTATATTGTTATTACAAGGGCCGTTGCAATCCCGATTAACATTAATATCTCTACCGATTACATCATAAACTTGATAACTGCTCTGACCGATTGTTGCATTTTCATTCCCAACTATAACTCTACCATCGAAGAATGAGATATATTTGCCTAAAATAACACAATCACTTGCACCAGTTAATGCACCGCTGTCATTTCTGCTAATACTAATATTAGCACCGTTTGTATTACAGTTGATTCGTTGGTTTTTATCGTTTGTTTGGTTTTCAACATCACTAAAAATTCCCTGAATATCCGATTTGAAAGTGTTCACAGAGTCATTATAGCGTTGGCGTTCAATATTTGCATTCCAGCCAACCAGCATCGTTACCAGCATCAAACCCGAGATGCTAACAACCAACATTACCTCAATAATTGTAAAAGCTTTTTTCGTCTTTAAGTTTTTCATAATTACTCCTATTATACCATAAGCTTTTTAATTTTACATAATAAAACTCGTAAAAATTAATAAAAATTGTTGGAAAATTAGCAAAATTAATGTAGCTAAAATCATGGCTGGGCCGAACGGGATGCTTATTCCCCGTTTAATTTTTTTAAATTGCAGAATCGACTGAAATAATGCAAAAATCAAACCAACAAAATTCGAAAGGAATAATAAAAGCATTGCAAAGATTGGCTGATTTGGTAAAAGAAAAATTAAACCGACTGCCAAAATCCAATCACCGCCACCAACCCATTCCTCTTTCGAAATTTTAGCTAGCACAAAATAAACCAGCGGAAAGAGTGCCATTGAGACTGCAATATTAAATATCGAAAAAAGATTAAAGCCATTTACAGTGTTGGCGAATGCCGTTATCCAATAAATGAATGCAAGAAAATTAAAAATCCAAATAACCTTGGTTGGTAAAAGTGACCATTTTGCGTCATAGATAAACATAATTGCAAGCGGAATAAACGCTACGAAAAGAATCAAAAGTCGAAACAATCCAAAAATTGAAAATCCTGTACTAGATAACGGATTAAAAACTAAGAAAATAATTGCAAAAAGCGCAAACATTGAAATTTCAGTTAAAAATTCAGTTGCGCCAATTTTTGAGTGGCATTTACGACACTTTCCACCAAGCGAAAGCCAAGAAATAATTGGAATTAGATCATACCATTTCAGTTGATAACCACAATTCAAACAATGCGAGCGGTCGCTTTTAGGGCTAACCGAAGCAAGCGAGCGGAGTTTTTTCCATTCAGCGGAATCAATTTTCTCGCCAGAAGCTTTTTCGTCTTGGAGTTGTTTAGCACGCAATCGCCAAACTTGGGCCACAGCAAAACTGCCGAAAACAGCACCGAGCGCCCCAAAACATAAACTTAATAGAAAATTCTCCACTCTCTTCCTTTCGAAAATTAAACTTTTGTAACCAATGAATAGATTGGGAACAGGATTGCACCAATCAAACCGCCGGCCATTAACGCCATTACAACCATCAAGATCGGTTCAATCAAGGTTGAAATCGCTTTGATTTGTTCATCTAGCTCGTCTTCATAAACTTGAGCTGTCTTACCGAGCATTTCATCAATTTTACCAGACTGCTCACCGATATTAATCATTTGCGGAACCATATCCAAGATGTAATCTTTACCTTTTAGTGATTCAGAAAGGCTTTTACCGCCTTGAACGAGCTTAGCTGCATCATCAACACTTTTCTTAACAACAACGTTATTCATTGCGTCACCACAAATATTTAACATATCGAGCATTTGAACGCCCGTTGAAAGCAGAAGCTGACCAGTTCGCGTAAATCGAGCCATATAAAGCTTGCGAAAAAGCGGACTAAATAGCGGAACATTTAATTTGAAGTTTGCGGCAAATTTGATTCCTGATTCAGTCTTAAGATATTGGCGGAAGAAATACCCACCAATACCAGCAATAATAATGATAAGCCACCAAAAATTAATCATAAAGTCTGAAATACCTATAAGGATTTCTGTTGCCATTGGCAAAGTTTGATGCATATCCTTATAGAGCTGCTTAACCTGTGGCACAACTTGAACCATCATAAAAGCCATCACAAGAGCAATAACTACAAGCACAATAATCGGATAAGTTAAAGCTCCACGAATTTTACTCATCATTGCAGCATCTTTTTCTTGTTGTGTTGCAATACGGCGAAGAGATTCGTCGAGTGTTCCCGACATTTCACCGGCAGCAATCAAGGCAAGATAAACTTTGTCAAACACTTCCGGAAATTTCGAAAAAGCATCTTTCAAACTCGAACCACTCTCGACAGAAGCTAAAATTTCGTCAATAACTGAGCGCATTTTTTTATTTTCAGTTTGTTCTGAAATTGTTCGAAGAGCTTGCGCAAGCGGTAAACCAGCACCAATCAAAGTAGCAAACTGACGAGTAAAAACAATTTTATCTTTAGTTGTAATTCGATTTAAAAATCGATTTAACGGATTTTCTTGACCGACTTCATAAATATCATCTTGAAGAATATATCCTTGATCAATCAAAGCTTTTCCGGCAGCGCGCTTGCTATCTGCCGAAATTTCACCCTTAACAATCTTTCCAGTAACTTTATCTTTTACTTTGTAAGAAAATTTTTTCATTTTAGCCTCTCATCAATCTTTCAAATTCAACTAAATCAACCGCGAATTCACGCGCATCATCGTAAGTAACCACGCCAGACTGCACAAGCTTAACAAGCGTACGATCCATTGTCTGCATTCCTTGGTCTCCACCAGTTTGGATTATTGTATCAAGTTGGTGAGATTTACCTTCACGAATAATGTTTCGAATTGCAGGATTTGCAACCATAACTTCAGCCGCAACAACTCGACCACCACCGATCGCAGGCACAAGCCGTTGAGCACAAATTCCTTGAATAATATTTGCAAGCTGTGAACGAATTTGAGGTTGTTGATGTGGTGGGAAAACGTCGATCATACGATCAATAGATTGCGAAGCAGAGTTTGTGTGAAGCGTCGCAAACACTAAGTGCCCCGTTTCGGCAATCGTAATCGCTGCAGAAATAGTTTCAAGATCACGCATCTCACCAATCAAAACAACATCCGGGTCCTGACGAAGCGCACTTCGAAGCGCAGCCGAGAACGAAT
>CAUUHU010000004.1:0-26869 GCA_963545035.1 uncultured Candidatus Saccharibacteria bacterium
TCCATCAAACAGTCAAGTTTCTTTTAAAGTTAGCGGCGATCATATTTTAATTGAAAGTGGAAATTATAAATCTAAAATTAATGGCTTTTCGGCTGAGGATTTCCCTGAATTGCCAACAATTGATGAGCCGACTGCACGATTTTTTATGAGTACTGATATTTTTAAAGAAGCGGTTGATCAAATTAATACAGTAAGTATGGATACTTCGCGGCCAATTTTGACTGGTGTATTTTTACATACTTTCGAAAATTATATTTATATGGCCGCAACGGACGGTTATCGATTAAGTGAGCGAAAATTATTCGAAACCGACCAAGAGTTTGAATCAATTGTTCCAAGTAGTGTTTTGGCAAAAGTTAAAAGTGTTATTCCAGAAAAGCTTGATGAGATTGAAATTCTTATTAACGATAATCAAATTCAATTTATGGTTGGTGATATTTTGGTAATTAGTAATTTAATTGATGGAAAATACGTTGAATATCGCCGTTTGATTCCTGAAAAAACTGAAACTACAGTAAAGATTAATCGCGTTGATTTTTACCAAATCGCAAAAGTTGCAAAAGTTTTTAGTGATAAATCTGGCGGAAGTGTTAAAATCACTGCGAATGAAGAAACTTCGAAATTATCAATGCACACAATTGCTAGTGAAATCGGTGAAAATACATCTGAGGCTGACGCTGAAATTCAAGGTGGTGGCGAAGTTACGTTGAATGTAAATTATATCGAAAATGCTTTAAAGCCATTAAAATCTTCGAAAATTTATTTTGGATTTTCGGGAAAACTTGCACCAACAATTTTCAAAAATACAGATAGCGATGATTATATCCATATTGTGATGCCGCTAAAAAGTTAGGAACTGAATGATTTTAAAAACTTTAAGAGTTCAGAATTTTCGAACGCATTCTGATTTTATTTTAGAAATTGGTGAAAAATCGACATTAATTTCTGGTGCAAATGGCAGCGGAAAGACTTCACTTCTTGAGGCGATTTATTTTACTCTTCAAGGAACTAGTTTTCGATCAAGCGATAAAGAAATTCTTCGAAATGATGGTTCGAGTTGGTTTCGGATTGATTTAAAAGATTCGAAAGATTCATTAAGGACGGTTAAGTTTGATAATTCCCTTACAAATTCGAAAAAGCAATTCTTAATCGATGGAAACAAAAAAGCGCGTCTGAGCGCAAATTTAAGGGTTCCTGTGGTGCTTTTTGAGCCTGAAGACTTGCAGCTATTAAGTGGATCACCGAATCGTCGACGCAATTTCTTGGACCATTTTTTAGCTCAAACTTACCCAAGTTTTCAGCTAGCGCTTTCAAGATATAATAAAGCCTTAAAGCAACGAAATAATCTATTGAAAAGTGATAATTTATCGAAGATTGAACTTTTTCCTTGGGATTTAATGCTTGCAGAATATGGTTCTGAAATTATTTCGAAAAGATGCGATTTTATAAAATTATTAAATTCAAAAATTGAGAATATTTATGCAGAAATATCAGGTGTTAAAGATAATATTGAAATTCAATATTTGGGCGATAATGTTTCGAAAAGTGAAATTTTAGCGATTTTAAGCAAAAATGTTGAGCGCGATAAGATTTTAGGCTATACAAGTTTTGGCCCGCACAAGCATGATATTCAGTTTATTTTTAATGGAAAACCGGCGCAAAATGTGGCGAGTCGTGGCGAAAACCGTAGTTTAGTTTTGGCACTTAAATTTATTGAAACAGATATTTTGGCGGAACTAACTGAAAAACGACCAATCGTTTTGCTCGACGATGTGTTTTCGGAACTTGATAATGAACGACAAAAGTTGCTAACCAGACATTTTTCGAAATATCAAACTATTATAACTTCGACAAATGAAATTCAAGTTGATGAATGTAAAATAACCTCACTAACTTAGTGAGGTTATTTTTAGCTAATCTGTAATAGGTTTTACGTTTGTTGTATCTTCTTTACATACGGCAGGATCGCAGTAGTTGTATTCGAAAACTGGATTTTCTTCCTTATCAGTATCATAGAAATAGAACTTATATCTAAACGGTGTGAAAGATTCAATTTTTACCCATAAGGTTTTCTTGTTGGTATCTAATTCAATCTTAAAGCGATGCGTGAAAATATTCGTTTTTGGATCCGTCTTAGCCGAATAAGAATCTTTGTACATACTTACGCGTTTATAATAAGTATTGTAATTATTGCCATTAACCTTGAGCTGATATTGTCGAACAACGCTTTGGAATTCTTTATACATGTTGAAATTCGCACCGTTATTAACGAATTTTTCGAAGCCGATATACGGAACTGCATATTCTGGAAGATTTCCGCCAGTTGGAGGGCCAATTACTTCGCCCGAAGCTGGGTCAATCTCGGTCTTTTTGTTGGCTTCTTGTTGTTGACGAATAACTGACCAGATTGCTAGACCGATCATAAGCGCACTAGCGAATAGAAAAGTTATTACGATAGCTCTGATCTTCTTATTTTTTAAAATATCTCTAAGCATATTCAACTCCTTTTATTTAGTAACTCCAAATGCTGCAAAAGTCATTGAGATGACGTAAGAAGGATCGTAAGGAGTATCGTCAAGTTCTTTACGTCCAGGGTTGGCTGTATACCATTTTCCGCCTGAGCTTTTTCGAATCACGACGTAGTGGCTAACATTCAAGAATGGTCCAGGGCCAGTTCCTGCTAGCATGACTAATCCACCTTTTTTCAGAACATCTTCAACGGCATTAACGGAAATATCAATCTTGGATTGTTTTAATCCATATTCTTCAACCATTTTGACTACATCTAAGTTGGTTCCGAGACCGGCTTCATAACCCTGTTGGGATGCTTTTTTAGCCATTTCTAGAGGGCTGATTGATTTACCTGTAAGAGCTAAGACCATATTTGAAACAGATGTCGGACCACAAGCTGCGGCGCACATTGTATTTGCTGCACTTTTTCCCCATTGCTCATTAGCCCATCGTGGATCGCACTGTTCGAAAACTGAAAATCCATCTGATGTCGTGTGTGATGCATCGGCCGAAGTCATAAACTTGCCTGAAGCGGATCCGGATCCGCCACAAGAGTCTGACGACTTGGAAGAATTATCACCACCACCGTTAAGCGCTTCTTGCAAGAATTTTACATAGGCTTCCTGCCCTTCAGTATTTGGGTGAATTCCGTCACCTGAATAAAGTTTTTCGCGTCCACCATTTTTCTCGGCGTAAGCTTTCCAGTCTAAAACTTTAACTTCACTATGCTTTGAAGCAAATGCTGAGAGTTTCTTATTAATAACTTCGTAATCAGCGTTTCCACCTTTAGAGAAGTTGTTTACCCAATAAATTTTCTTACCTTTTAATTTGCTAAGCAAAGTCTCGGCAGCACTTTCATCGAAATTATCGTTGGTTCCGAGGTTGATAACAACAGTATCGTTTATCTCGGCTGGAAGTTTGCTTGTAGCGGCTGCGATTGAGTCTCCAACTGTAGCTGAAACGTTTGATCCTGAGAATGTTGAAGCAAGTTTATCTTGTACACCAACAGTAATAGAGTCGCCGACAAAGGTTATTTTTCCACTATTCGATGAACTATTCGAACTTGAAGATCCTGAATTTGAGCTCGATGAGTTGCTTGAAGAACTAGAAGAGTTTCCGCCCTTACCTTTATATTTAGCAAGAATATCATTACCAACTTGTTCACCTTCTTGGATACGTCCGGGTCGCAAATCTTCACGCGGTCGTTCAAACTGAAGTGTCCAAGCTGTAGTTGCCTCTTTTACGGATTTTGCAGAACTCACAGCATTTTTTGCGGCCACTTCTGATCCTTCGAGCTCTGTCCATAGGAAGTCTAGCTGAACGCCAAGATCTGATACGGGCTTACCTTTTTCTTTGGCGTAATTTTCAAGATTCGTTCGCCGACCAAAAGACCACTGAGCAATACCATAACCAATTCCACTACCAGCCTCATTTAGGTCAGGTTGAAAATGGTTTGATTCGCCCCAAAGGCTACCCATAACTCCGGCTACCTGCTCATCGGTCCAGCCTTTTGATTTAAAGAAGTTCCAGATTTTTTCGGCGTTGTCGTTCCCTTCGAGGTTTGTGGAGCCACTACCACCACCTCCGCCAGTTCCGCAATCATCACCAGCATCATAATAGGTGATATTGTTTGAGTTGAAGAACTTAGCGTTAAAATCTGCTTTGGCTGGAAAGCTAATTAAATCGGCTAGCAAAATAGATAGAGCTATAATTGGTAAAATTCTGATTCGTTTCATTGCAATACTTAAGTATTTCCTTTAATTAAATCCATAGGGTTGAAGGCGCCGTTTTGACCTGGTATTCCGGTTCCTTTCTTCGTTTCGAAGTGAAGGTGCTCTCCGCTCGCATTTCCTTCCGCTCCGGTAACGCCAATCTGCTGGCCTTTTTTAACTTTATCTCCTTTTTTTACACTATGAGATCGCATGTGCGAATATGTAGTATAGATGTCGCCATTATGCTTAATCGCGACGTAGTGGCTACCAGCTCCCCATCCTACAGTTTCGGCATCTCCGCCGTAAACAACTTCACCATCCGCTGCTGCATAAACTGGTGCTGCAGAACCGAAGGTTGCGCTACTGAAATCTATTCCATAGTGCGTTGATGAGAATCCGTCAAAGAATGATCTAGGACCAAAGTCTTGGTCTGGTCCAACTCCTTCAATTGTGTCACCATTAACTTTAACGCCCTTAACTGGCCAGACAAATTCTCCACTAAGTTTAGCTAGATCTGGGTCTACGCCTCCCGAACTTGAGCTTGAACTTCCAGATCCACCACCTTCATCAGGCTTAAATTCTTCGTTCATACCTTCTTCAACTCGGATATCAGTTAGGAATAATGCGTACATGTTGGCTTTTGGATTTTTATCGCTATTACAAATGGCTCCAAAGTTATCATCATCGTCATCCTCTGATGCGCCAATTGGTTTTTTGCGATTAAAGCAGTATTTTTCGTACTTTTTAAGTTCAGGACCCATTTCAACTGTATCTAATATATCATCGGTATCTCCAGAGTTATCTTTTTCTTTCAAATCTCCACTACTCTTTAACTCGTCGATGACTTCATCTGTATCTTTATCAGCGATTTTCATATCGATACCAGTATAGACATTGCAGAAAATATCAGTTGCGGCGCCAGTATCTTTAATTGATTTATCTTCACAAGTGTCCATATTTGCAATAAAGTTTGCATCATTTGCAGCATGCGCGCCAGGTGTAATTGCGGCAAATGATCTTTGTGCACCACCAATAATCGAAGGCAAAAAGCCACTGATTGAAGCTATCTGCTTTGAGTAAGGCAGCATATTACTTACGATTGAACCTAGGAATGTGTGGCGGGTGTTTGGGTCGAATGGACTTCTTGTTTTTCGAATCTCTTCAGCGTTTTCGGCAATCTGTCTTTCGGTCTCATGATAGAATGCTACGGCTTGCGATTTAGTTAATACTCCACCATTTCCGGCCATGGTGTTTTTAGACATCAATGCGGCAGATCCCGACATTATGGCATTACCAAAATTTTCACCTTTTGTGGAGTCATTAAGAATAGTTCCAGTTAATCCTTGTGCTACATATAGAGATATCTCATCCATTGCTTTATCTCCTAAAACAGCTAAAGCAGCAGATAGTGCAACACCAACAGCTGCTCCCCAAGCTATAGTCCCTAGAACTTCAGATACGCAGGCGGTAGTTGCACAGGCTATAAGACTGGCTACTACTACTGCAGTACCAACTACGGCTGTAGTGATGGTTGCGACTTTACATCCCTTACGAACCACCCAGCCAAGAGTTCCACTAGTGAATGTATCCATTATTTTTGCTAAAGAGCCAGTTATACCAACTTGATAATCTTTTGCGGAATCATCCAATTTAGAGACACGATCACCATAAGCTACTGCTCGCCACCCCTGGGAATCTGTAGCACTTTTACCGGGGCTATTTTTTTCTTCGGCTGAATCTGCAAAAAACGCAAAAGCATCTTTTAGTCTAGATGTGTTGGAGTCGCTTTGATTACTATCTTTATTTTCTTCGGAATCTTTTTTATTAGCAATTCCCATCAAACTATTTCCTTGTGCTGTGACTTCTTCTTGGGTTGCATCACCAGACCTAATTTTCGAAGACATTGAAAGGAAAGACAATCCAAACTGAGCAAAAACTTCAAGTTTTGCTACTTTCGCAACGCTCCATCCCATGGTTACGAGTGCATATACACCACAAATTTTATCGATTGCGTTCAGCGGGCCACTAATTGTCTGGCCTACGCCTTTAATGGTATTTGCGGCCGCAATGGATTTTTCACGGGCATTTTTGAAACCTTTTTTAAGGTTACTGCTACCGGATTTTAGCTTATCCTTAACCGCACTTGTGCCCTTATCTCCTTTTTCAACTTTGCCGTCTTCTGGGTCAGGGTCACCCTTGCGGCTTTTACCGTCAGCATCCTCTTCTTTCGAATGATCATTAGCGGTTTTTTTCATATCCTCATCAATTTCTTCTTCGGTTTTGCCCTTATTGTTTTTTCTCCATTTTTTGAAGCTAAACCAACTCTTAAGCTTCCGCCACTTTTTATCTAAGAATGATGCAAAGCGTCCATTATAGCCACGTTTAAAAGCCTCCCGAACTTCGGGATTGCTAGTTAGAACATTTTTAATATCTGAAGATGAGTTATTTATTGAGATTTCTTCTCCGGCTTTAGTATAGGTTAAAGATTTGATTTTCTTGCGTCCAAAAAGGCCATCACCGTCCTCTAGCTCAACTTTAAAGCCAGCTTCGCGTAGATTCTTGATGTTTCGATCAGTCACTCGTGACATTCGACAAATGATCCCAGCTGTACAATTTACGCCCTTAACTTTAAGTTTCATAACTTTTACGCTGCGCTTATTCATGCTAATCGAAGCTGAGTTGAGTTTTTCGGTAATCGTTTCGGTGATGTGGTTTGACATTAGGGAAACCATATTGAATGTTCCGGCGAAAATTAAAGCACCAACTCCACCGATAATTCCACCAGTCGTAGCAAAAGCACCTTTACCTTTAAAAAACGACATTGCACGGTTTTTTGCGCCGCCCTTTGAAGCTGCATTTCGAGATTTATGGGTTCCGCCACCGCTGACATTATTACGCCAACCACTCGATTGAGTTGTAGTTGCGTCCTTCGCGAGAGTTTCGCTATCGCTGATTCCAGAATTCGAGCTTGTCGCCATAGATGAATTTTCGGCGTTCGCTAAATCTGACGGATTATAGCCGTCGTTGCCGCGAATAACCTCAGCGCTCCCCCATCTACTTTTTGCTTTTTCTAGTGCAGATTGGTTTGTGTCGCTCAAGTCGCTAAAATCAAGATTCTCATCTCTATCGAAATCTCTCGCTGCTCCCATTTTTTTCCTAAATTAAAACTCAAAAATTTATAAAACTATTTTAACATGTTTATGCTCATGTTTCAAGACTAGAATAATTCATTCGGGTCTGCATACCCGTTTGTCATTAAGTTGTCGCTCTGGCGATTCTTGGAATTATTTGGACTTGTCGAAATTAATTGATGCTCAGTATCGCTGGCAATAATTTGAATATGAACATGATTCTGGCCGGCAAAGAACAATCCTTGCCCAACTGGGAAGTTTGCAAGGCGTTTACGTTCCTCCTCGGTTAGTTTAAAGACATCGCTCAAAACATCAACTGCACTTGAAGATTGCTTTAGAAGCAGCTGCATCGAGCTGTTTGAAACAATCGCACGGCCCATTTTCGAACCCATAAAGTCTTCAACGTCCTGAGAGATTGTAGTAAGACCAAGGTAGTATTTTCGGGCACGTTTTGCCAAGCTAAACAAAAAGTTCGCAGAATCGTCGTATTTCATTAACTGCCAAGCCTCATCGACGATTAGCATGCGTTTTTTCTGTTCCGAACGGACGATGTTCCAAATGTGTGAAAGCACAATATACATCGCAACGGGGCGAAGTTCGTCTTCGAGGTCGCGAATATTAAATACCACCATTGAGTTATTAATATCAATGTTTGATTGTTGCGAGAAAATTCCTGCAAATGTTCCAGTGGTGTATTTGCGAAGGCGCTGCGCCAAGCTTGGGCCACTTCCATCCATGTGGACCAAAGTATCATAAAGGTTGTGAATTGTTGGTGGTGTTGAATTGTGCGTTAGCGGGTCGGAAGTAATTCCCGCGCGCGCATAAGTATCGATAATCGCTTGGTCGAGATCGGCTTCTTCACTTGGAGAAAGACCAATCGATTGCCCCGCACTTGTTCCGCCAAGCATTAGGCGAAATAGACCGTGAAGTGTAACAATATTTGCGCGAAGTGCATTGTCGGCCTCTTCAGCATCAATAACATGTGGTAAATCGAACGGATTAATTCGCACGTCAGAGTTCAAGCTTAAGCGAATGTAGCTTCCGCCAACCGCATCACTTAATTTTTGGTATTCGTTTTCAGGGTCGATAATTAAGACTTCGGCACCCATCATCATTGTTCGGAGAGCCTCAAGCTTCACGGTGAAAGATTTACCAGCACCAGATTTCGCGAAAACCACCATGTTCGCATTTTCAAGGGTAAAACGGTCAAAAATAACAAGTCCGTTATTGTGCATGTTAACACCATAAAGAACACCGTTTTCCTGCGTAAGATCGGCAGAAGTAAATGGGAATGAAGTTGAAATTGCCCCTGTGTTCATGTTTCGGCGAATTTGTAACTGATCTGAAAGTTGAGGAATTGTCGCTTTCAAACCTTGCTCTTGTTGGCTTGATGCCACTTTCGAAAACAGCATTTGCTGTCCGAGCATTGTTTCGATTTTACTTCGTACGAAGTTTAATTCGTCGAGGCTATCGGCGTAAATTGTTAAATAAAGTCCAAAACGGAAGAATTTTTCCGCTCCAAGCTGGAGTTGATCTCGAAGTTCCTCGGCATCGTTCAAAGCAGCCTCGAGCGCTGGATCACGAGTTTTACCCTTTTCGTTATTAATTGAAAGATCGGCTTCAAGCTGAGTAACTTTTCGGCGGAGGTTTTTCATCACGATCTCAGTTTCAACTGGATAAATAAACATTGAAACGTCCAAAACTTCATCGGCATTCAAAATCGGTGAAGCCCAGCCGGTATAAAGCTGGCGTGGATATCCGTAAACATAGATTGTTTGGCCATATTTTGTGCCCAAGCGAAAATAACTCGAGTGGAATTCGAGACTTGATGGTGCAATAAGATCACGTAAAGTGTTAATACCAGTTAAAAACGCTTGCTCAACCTCAGCTTGCTCTTGGGCGCGTTGTTGCGCAGCAATATCAACTGCGTCTTTTTTCTTCTTCCCCATAATTAAAATCCTCCTTGATTTGGATTATCGCCCTCTGCCTTTCGAACAAATAGGCTTGCTGTATCACGGAAATCACCCAAAGGCTCATAAACCGCCGTATCTGGGTTATAAACATTATAATAAAGCTCACCAAGCTCTTTCGTGCTTAGCTGTACGGATTTAATTCCCATTTGATAAAGCCCACCAGTGATTGAATCAACGCGTTTTTTAATTTCTTCGCGTGCCTTATCCCAGGTGTTTCGATCGATTTTCGAAATTTGTGCACTTGGTTTCGCAAATATCTTTCCAAAAAATCCCTTAGCGGAATCTTTAAGGTTATTTAGGTCGCCAGTTGGGTGATAAGGGATGACAATAAAGAAGGATTTATCCATAATGTTTGCACTACGGCTCAAACTATCAATAAAGTTAATGTAGTCTTCCATTAAATCACCAAGAAGCATGTTATCTTGAGCGATTTGAATATCGGCGAGCTTATTTAAATATGGTTCAATATCAACGCGTTGCGAACGAACCAAAATTTGAATTGGAAAAGTTAGCGAGTTCAAAAAACTCTGGTAAGAATATTCCACACCTTCGCGTTCACGAGAGCTCATAAGGTCGAAGTTGATAGACTTGCAAGCAATAACTGCTCGGAAGCTACCATCTCGCATCACAACCATTCCTTCGCGAAGTTCAGCGATCTCTAGCGAATTTTGTGTTGAAGTTGGATTGGCTGGTGCATTTGAATTTGTTTTATTTTCAGCTTGGTTCATGTCCATTGCTGGATTTTTTTGATTCATTTTCATTTGATTATTATTCATTATTTACCTCAACGATATTAATACTTCATTTTCTTCCAGGTCGACCTCTTTTGAATTATCCTGGGCGATCTTTTCTTTATTTGCTATCTTATTTGCTTGACGCGCGAGTGTTTCAACCGAAAGATCTTTCCCTTCTGAAACTAGTCTTTTCATTTCAGCGCTAATTTCTTTAGCGGAAGTTTGTTCAATTGTGTGCTTTTTATTGATAAATGGATTGTCTTGTGGGTTTGTTGAAATCCTTGCTTTTGGATCGCGCTTCTCTCTTTCATCTGTTGCATTATTGAATTCTCGAATTCTCTCGATATCTTCACGGATTCCTTCGAGTTCATCTTTCTGACTTTGATAACTTTCTGAGCTATTTGGCGCTGAGTATGGGTGTTGTTGTGGTTGATTTGGATAGGAGTTTTCAGTAAAGTTTGAAAGCGGCTGCGGTGCGGGTTGTTGGAAATTATGCGATGGATTCTGTTGCCAGCTGGGCGAAATAACAGTTTGATTCATTGAATCTGGGTAAGGATTGTAGTGAAGTTTGATATTGCTGAATTCGTTGTTATTATGCTCAGGATTTGCCTGGGGTGGGTTCTGCCAATTTTGGCTAGGGGTATAATTATTAGAAATATTTTGTCCCGAATTCCAATTTTGTGTCGGGCTTTGTGGATAGGCATTTGCGAAAGTATTGTTGGGTGTTTTATTTTGGCCAAAATTCATGCGATATTGGTCTTGCTGGTTTTGCGAAAATGCTGTTGGTTGAGTTTGCGTTGGGGTTGATACTGGAGTTTGAATTGAGACGTCTTCAAATTTAACGTTGTCTGAGCCAATGTAATTATTCTTAGGATCAAAATAATAAGTTTGGTCTTGAATATTCTCTGAACTTTCATTAGTAAACTGCGCGAGATTTCGCGCCATATCAAGGTTTTGCATAATTTGTTGTTTGCGTCGCTGGTCGTGCTGACTTAAAAGGTTATCCACATTTGAAGAAACGCGAGAATCATCAAACATATCTTCTGCTGAGCGTGCCTCATTAGAGTATTCTTCTCGCACGGTTGTATTTACGGGTGCGATTGAGTGTTTAATAGCCCAACCTTCAGTATCAACAATATCCGCCAAATAGCTAAGCCGCCTTGAGGCTTCATTTTGTGAAATATCTTTAGTCAAGTTCTCCTCTTTTTTAATTGGTGCAGAAATCTGAATTAAATGCTCAATACCATCTGGCTGCCAATAACGTTTATTTGGTTTTACGTAGAAAGAAACAATTGCAGCAAGATAAGTCTCCATTGGTTGATCTTTTCGAAGAGGCAATGCGAGCGCCCCAAAGAAAATAATAAAAGGCAATGGAATAATTATCAACCCAGGAAAAATTCCCCATAGAAAAATATCCAGCGCAACACAGCCCGCAACAATAATCAAATAAATAAACTGCCGAAAGTTAAACGGCCCAAGCAATTTGTCATCAGCCTCAACGTCTTGAGGAACTTTATAAACGCTCATTCTCTATTTTTGCCCACTTCTCCTTTATTATTAGTACAATTTTAACATATTTTTTCTAAAAAATAAAGCAAAAAATAGACAAAGTTATAAAACTCTGTCTATTTCTTATTCTTAATATTGGTTGGTTTCCAGTTTGAGCCAAGGATGGAGTCATAGATCGCTTTATTGCTCTTTTCAACTTCTTTAAGCATTTTATGGATTTCGGATCCCTGAACTGCGTTAAGTTTACTATATTCAGCAGGGTTCTCGTTAATTGTTTTGACGCTTTTAAGCGTTGATTTGAGTGTCTCATCCGACATTGCCGAAAGAGCTTGCTTATCCCAAATAATTTTCATTGCATCGTTTGAAGCTTTTATAATCTTCTCATCCGAAACATTCTTAGTGTAGTTGTCGTGAATGGCATTCATAACTTCTTTTGAAGTCATTCCATTTACTGCAATATTTTCTAAGGCAGCGCCACCAATAAATTGAAGATCATCTTTTTTGGTTTTCTTAAAGGCCTCAACCAAATCGCTACGGTTGGCATTTAATTCACTGCCAATTGAAGTCTTACCAAGTGAATCCAGGGCAGTTTCGAGATTTGATGAACCCATGAATTTCTCAGCTGTTGCAGCGCGTAAATTCTTAGTAATTTCGAAATCGATTCCATCTTTTTGGATACTTTCACCCATATTCTTCGAGAAGATTTGACTATAATCGCTACCCGAAAAGTTGAGTGATTTTGTAAGATTTGCGAGTGATTCGACCTCTTCTTTGTTTTCTTTCGAGGCAGCTGCCATAGCGCTTGCAAGTGCTGAAACTTTTCCAGCTTCACCACGAACACCAGATGCAGTATTTAATAGATCGTTGTTGTAGCGCAAATTATTCGCCAATGCATTGTTGAGTGCAATATTGTTATTTCTTTCAGCCTGCTTAAACGAAGTAGTTCTATTTGCATCGTCAATAAATTTAAGCGCTTGTGAACCAAATTTTCCATTGAGGGTTCTTAAGGTGTCATCGCTAAGGTCAACAATTCCTCTAATTTTACCATTTGGATCTTTGTCAAGGGTTGAACTGAGTAATTCAGATTTAATTTGTGAAATTGCTGCACCAGATTGAGCATTGGCGCGATTTAAAGCTTCGTTAGCAAGCATTTCTTGATATTGAGTATTTGTTCCTAGAATGTGCTGTTTTCGAGCTTCATAATATTTATTCGAAAATGCGTTTGAGCCTTCTGGCATATTTTGAGCAGCTTCTAAATCAGAATTTTCTTTATTCATAAAACGTTCTTTTTGATATGCGTCGGCGATAGATTTCGCTGAACCAATTCTTCTTGAGCGATTGTAACTCCTTTGATTTAATCGAGAACCAAGTGATGCTGGATTTTTTACAATTTCACGGTTTCGGTACATTTCTTGATTTTCTCCAAGTAATCTCTTGGCTCGGTCGATTGGTCCTTTGTTAGGATTGTTGATAATTCCGGCGAATTTACCAAGCAAGCTACCGCTAATTCGCATAATTGTTGGCGTAATTGCAAGTGGTACAATTTGAACAACTGCACCCAAAAGAAATACTAAGAAGCTTCCGTTCGAGCTGGCAATAATTGTAGTTCCAACAAGCTGTGCCCCACCAAATAACAGAGAAATAATTGGGTACATTACAAGCATTGTTGTGAATAAATCTTTCCATTTCTGGAACCATTTTTCAGTATTTGGCAGGATGTTTGCGGCAAAAGCTAAAGGCGCCAAGAAAACCAAAACAATAATAATTGCTTGACGAGCTGCTAGAATTACCAAGCCGACTACAGCTGAATAGATAACAGCAACTAATGCGCCAAGAATCATCATTACTGCCGCACCAGTGCTTCCTGCAGTTGCTACGGATACCGTATATGCTCCATATGCCACAACGCCACTACCACTTAAAACAGCTGCAGTCATATTTGACCAGTCTAAACCTGATACTTTAATCTTGTCTCCACCACTATTAAAGATACTGTTTCGAATTCCTATAAGAAGATTTTGCGCTTGTGCACCTAAAATATTTGAAATATCAACTAAAATCGCACAAATATAGTAAGAGATATTAATTAAAATTGCTGCTACGATCAATTTTGGCAATATTTTTTTCACACCATAATTACTAATTCCAAAGCCAGTTACCTGCGAATAAATAACAAAAACAAAACCAATCACGAAAAAGATATTCGCGACGTTTCGCATATAATCCCAAACTTGAAAGAGTCCTGATTTACGGGAGGTGTAAAGTGGTTGAACTCGCAAAAATGTTTGAAGCCAGTCATAAATTCCGTCCATCCATTTTGAGATTGTGTTCGCAACCATACAAACCATCCAGCCGCCACCGCCTTCAACACTACAGTTTGATGTCTCATCGTCTTTTGAGGTGCCGTCAACTTTAACATCTTGCGCATCACCGTCTTGTTTTAGGTTCCCTAAAGCGCTTACATTGAAAGTATAGATTTTTCCGCTAGAAGCATCATTTTCATTATCTAGAGCGATAACAGTGGTTTTCTGATTGTCTGCACTGACTGATGAATTTTCAGCATAAATTTTTTTTGAACGAATTGATTCGGGGTATTTCGAAGTATCGGAAACTTTCGTATAAACTTTTCCGTTGTATTTTATACCATTTTTTGAAGAATCTGTCCATTGAGCTCCATCGAGCGCATAAGCTAGACTCGAATTAAAAAAGCCCAAGATTATGACTACTGTTATAGCCATGATAAAGAAAACTTTTCGAAAATCTTGAGTTTTTGCTTTTCTGAACCTCGCCAAGATCTGCATATGACCTGATTTTATCATATTTTAACCCTTTTGTCAATCTCTAAATTGTTTTTTCGAAATAAAACACTTGCTTTTTCCCTGGAAATGGTTTAAAGTATAATTATTATGATTAAAAAAATAAAAAAAATAATTACAATTGGGTTAGTTTTGACGAGCTTTTTTGTAGCTTTCCAAACATTTTTTATATCCAGTAATAATGCATACGCAAAGCTGCAATATATAGATGGTAATAGTAATGCGGTCGATGCTCCTAAATCATCAAATAAAAAGAACGATTCAGGATCTAATTCAACACCGGCGCCTGCCCTCGCCCTTGCGAATTCTGATTCTAGCTCTTCTAGTTCAAGTGATGGGGATGCTGGCGAAAATAAAGAAAATGAAGACGAAAAAGAGCCTATCAATAATACTCCGGAAGAAGTCAAAACAGCAATTCTACCTGAAAATTGGAAAATTGAAGATATTCTCAATATGATTTTGCTAGTTGTAACAACTGGAGTTGGAATTGCGGCTGTCGGTGCGATCGTTTATGCTGGTATATTGTATATCACTGCGCGAGACAATGCTGGGCAAGTTTCAAAAGCTAAAACAATGATTATGAATACGGTTATTGGTGTGGTTGCATATATATTAATGTGGGCATTTCTACAATGGATTATTCCAGGAGGGGTCTTCTAATGAAAAAAATTTTATTAATGCTAGCTATTATGATAATGCCAGTTATGTATTTTTCACAAAGTGCTTACGCTGATTCGGGATGTACGGGAAATGAAACTTTCTTTGGTCTTCCTGCTTGGTATCGTGGGCTGGTTACATCCGGCGAAAACGGCTGTCAGATTAAAGAAATTGGCCCTGGTGATGCGAAAAACAAACACGAGATTACGATAGAACAATTTGTTTGGACGGTTGTAGCAAATGTGATCGATATGGGATTCCGAATTGCGGGATTGGTGGCAATGGCATTCATTATTTACGCGGGATATCAGTATATGATTGCTGCTGGCGATCCAGGAATGCTTGCAAATGCAAAAAGGTCATTAACCAATGCGGTGGTCGGTCTAGCAATTGCAATTTTGGCATCAACAATAGTAACATTTGTATTAGGAATTTTAGGATAATGGAACAATATATATTTTTAGCGGAAGAAAATGGATCTGGAGATAAAGGTGAAAGTACTTCGGATGGTTCAATAAATTTTGATAAGTCTAAAGTGTTTAATAATGTCGACACTTCGAATAAAGATAAAGCTAACGATGCTTCCCTTCAGAATGCGTTCAATACGGCATTTATCTGGGCTGGAATAATTTGCGTTATCGTGATTGTTGTTGCAGGTTTAACGTTTGTTACCTCCTCTGGTAACCCTGGCCGAATTTCGAAAGCTAAATCTGCAATAGTGTATGCATCTTTCGGAATTGGGATCATTGTCTCAGCGGCCTTAATTGTAAATCTAATTATCGGTGGGCTATTGAAAGGAAGTATTTAGATGAAAAAAATTATTCTATTAAGTAGTATTTTTCTCGCTTTTATAGTGCCGACAAGTGCGTTTGCGGCAACTCCATTCGGCGCTTGTAAAAATGTTGTTTCTGGAAATACGGCTGTTTGTTCTGGAGATGCTAAAGATGCTAAAGAAATTGCTAAAAATGTAATTTCAGTTCTTCTTTGGATTGTAGGAATGGCCTCGATAATCGTAATTGTCTACTCAGGAATCACTTTTGTCACCTCGGCAGGAAATCCAAGTCAAATAACAAGAGCTAAAACAATGTTAATGTATGCTGTGATTGGTCTAGTGGTTTCAATTTTGGCGTATGCAATCGTTAACTTTATTGTTGGATCTGCAGGTGGAAGTAAAGGTGGCTCTTCATCTTCTAGTTCAAGCTCTAGTTCTGGTGGTAACTCATCTAGCGGCTCGGGGTCTTCAAATAAAAATTCAAATAATAATTCGCCAAATACTAAGTCTGATAACTCAAACGGTAGCCAAGGTAACGATGGTAAACCTTCTTTCCCAGAGCTTAATTCTGGAAAAAACGAAACAGGTGATAAAAGTATTTGGACTAAAATATAAAATAATTTAAGGAGAATAAGATGAAAAAAATTTTATTAGCATTCGGTTTGATTCTTGCTTTTGCTACCCCTATTGTTATGACATCAAATGTTCTAGATAACCAAGCCTATGCTGAGGGCGCTGCAGATTTAATTCAAAAAGGTGCGGACTCTACTGGTCAGAAAGATTCTCGATCGGCCGGCGATCTTGCTAAAGATTTTGTTAATATTATGCTTTTTGCAGTTGGCATCTTGGCGGTTATTATGATTATCTGGGGCGGCATCCGATATGTATTGTCAGGTGGCGATAGTGGTGCTGTTAGTTCAGCCAAGAAGACGATCCTTTACGCAGTAGTCGGTTTGATTGTTGCTATCCTGGCTTATGCTATAGTCAATTTTGTCATTACCACTATTGCAAAAAAATAAAATTTTGATATAATTTAAGTATAAAATAACTTTTTAAGAAAGGAAATTAATTTAAAATGAAAAATTTCGTAAAAACAGCTTTACTAGCTGCTGTAGCAGTATTCGCTGTTGGTGCTACAACATTCACAATCCCAGCATATGCTGCCGACTGTAAAGTTACTGGTGGTCTAAAAGCTGCCGATAGCTGTGCTAAAGGTGCTCAAGAAGAAAATGGTGGACCAACAAGTTTGTTTGATGGTGACTCACCAATCTTTACTACAGCAATTAATATCATGCTTTTCATCATCGGTATTCTTAGCGTGATTATGCTTATCTACGGTGGTATTCGATATGTTCTTTCAAGTGGTGATTCTGGTGCGGTAACAAATGCTAAAAATACAATTATGTATGCTATTATCGGTCTTGTTATTGCTATCTTGGCTTACGCTATTGTTAACTTCGTTATTGGTTCAATTACAAATAAGAACTAAGGTTGATAAAACTAAAAAAGAGACTTTCCTGCGAGGTCTCTTTTTTTATTTAACCTTAATGTCTATATATAAAAATAAAAATCTCGAACGGTTAATTCGAGATTTTTAGAATTATAGAACTTTAATTCGTGTTGCTTGAGTTTTTAGCTTTGTAAAGCTAATTGTTAGAATTCCATCTTTCAACATTGCTTCAACTTCATCTTCCTTGATTGGAACTGGAAGTGTTAATGTTCGACTAAATTCTCCCCAGTAACATTCTTGAGCATGATGAGCGATAATTCCCTCTTGATCTCCAGGATTTAAGCTGCCGCTAATTGTCAAAGTTCCGTCTGAAAGTGAGACGTCCAAATCGTTTTTATTTACACCTGCAGTTCGCGCTTTAACAAAAAGTTTATCTTCTGTTTCGTAAACATCAACAGCAAGCTGACCTGGAAGCTCATTCTCTTCTTCAGCCATTTCAATTTGTTCAGATTCTGTGAAAGCTTCGTCTTTTGAAGTTTCCATTAGATCATCACCAAAGTTGAAAGCAGCTTCGAGCTCATCATTCAAAAAGCTGTCATCATTTTGTCTTCTAGCCATTTTTCCTCCACATTAATTACTAAATAGGCTTAATTTACTTTATTATACCGCACTTTTGCTGTATAATCAAGGGGTAGAAACGATTTTTTATGAAGAAAAGCATATACGAAATAGTTTTAGATTCATTTGCGCCTGAAAGGTGTTATTTTTGTGGAAAACTTAGTAATCCTATTTGTGAAAAGTGCTTTGATAGCTATTGTGAATTTGGAAAAATATTTTCGAAACCAAATTCTGTGATTTCGAGAGAGTTCTATCTTTCGGAGCGTTCTGGTGAGCTTCAAAAGATGGTCGATGAATTTAAGCTCCAGAGTAAGCGGCAAAATTGTCAATCTCTAGCACGGCTTTTTGCTAACTTCTTACTTTCGAAAGAAGTTTTTCTTCAGAATCGTGATAGAATAGTTTTAATTCCCGTCCCGACGCTTTCAAGCCATGTTCGTGAGCGTGGGTTTGATCATACTGAAATGCTAGCGAAATATCTTTCAGATATGCTTAATATCCAAAAAATACAAAATATCCAAAAAATCGAAAAAACTTCACAACGAGGTGCAGACTTTAAAACTCGTCAAATTCAAGCTAAAAAATCTTATAAATTTATCGGCGAGGGGCTTTCGCAAGATAAAATTTACGTTATTCTTGACGACATTCGAACAACTGGCGCAACTTTAAACTCAATCGCGGAAATTCTGCAGAAAAATGGAGCGAGAAAAATTTGGGCATTTTATCTACTTCAACAAGAAAAATAACTTGAGCTTTTAAAAAAAGTATGGTATAATGGTTTTCATCTGGAGAGGTGGCCGAGTGGTTGAAGGCACCGGTCTTGAAAACCGGCATGCGGTAAAACGTATCGAGGGTTCGAATCCCTCCTTCTCCGCCAGAAGATAGAATCTCACCGTTTGGTGGGGTTTTATCTTTTTGTATTTTTTGTAAAATTAAATAGCTTATGCTATAATAAAAATATTATGAATTTTGATAACGAGAATCAAAGCAGCACCCCTCGCGTGACTGGATTACCTGAATCACAGTTTCAAACTCCAAGTTCAGGTCATTTCATGGCTGAAAATACAGACCGCAGCTACGAAAATGAGTCTTTCCAGACACAAGAATATAGGACTGTTGAAAATAATGAGATGCGGAATCCCGATGATATAACCGAAGAAAAAGAGATTGCAAATTGGCAAGCTCAAGATTTAATTATTGGTGATAAGAATGAAGTTTGGTATTTGCTCTTTTTTATAGCTAGCTTATTATTATGCGGATTTGCAATTTGGGCTCAAAGCTGGACTTTTCTTGCATTAATAATTGTATCTTCGATTGGAATTCTTGTTCTTCGAAAATCTGATCGTTCACAAATTATCTCATATAGTCTTTCGAATCATGGAATCTATATGGGTAGCACTTTTCATGCATATGATGAGTTTCGCGCTTTTGGTGTACGTAAAGAAAGCTCGGCATATTCGATTGTGTTTCTGCCTAAAAAACGTTTTGCACCAAGTACTGTAATCTACTTCCCTAAAGACCATGGTGAAAAAATTACTGATATTATCGGTGCACGCCTACCTATGGAAGAAGTTAAATTCGATCTTATCGATAAGATTATTCGGAAAATAAAACTTTAATTCTTGCAAAAATATAAAAAATATGCTAGAATTAAAAAGTCCATTAGCGTGGAAGAACTTCAAAAGTTAGCTACTGAAAAGTAGCATATGCACCTGTAGCTCAGCTGGATAGAGCGTTGGCTTGCGGAGCCAAAGGTCGTAAGTTCGAATCTTGCCAGGTGTACCATAGAAAAAGCATCAGAGTAATCTGGTGTTTTTTCTATTTTGGTAGTATAATAAACTTATGGTTAAAAAGATGAGTGAAAGATATCAGAAACTGATTAAGGACAGTCAGAAAAATCGTAAAATTTTGATTTTTTCTGCGTTGATAGTTCTAATCCTCATGGTCGTTTCTTATTGTACTTTTTACATGATTAGTAAAAATAATCAGCAAAAATCTACTCCTCAGGATGAAAACTCTCAAGAAGTTTCGAAGTATTATTTTAAAGATTCGAAATATGAAGGAATAGCTTCGAAATTTATTGAAAGAAAAACTAAAAAAGAAGAAGCTTCTTTGGAAATCCCGGTAACAAAAAATTCGAAAATCAATGATTTCATCAATAAAAAAGTTAAAGAAATTGACGATACTTTTCGTGCAGATGCTAAAAAAACGTTTTTCGACAAGCCTGCAACCGAAAAAATGAGTTATCAAGTTTATTATAATCAAGACAATCTTCTTTCGCTAGTTCTTTCAGTTAAACAAGATACTCATGGAGCAAACTTAGTTGATGAAAATCTTTTTTGGACTTTTGATAAAAACAGTGGCGACATTATAAAGTTAAGTAGTTTCTTGACTGATAAAGATAAATTTAAGCCAAAAGTTTTAGAAATTTTTAAAAATAAAGTTTTTGAATTTTTAAAGAGCAAGAATTTAGAATATTCGAAAGATATTTTAGACGAATTGACTTTTGATAATCTTGAGAATTTTATTATTTTAGATAAGCAAACTATTGATTTTCCTTTTTCTCGATCGGATATTTTGCCGTCTAGCTATGGCGATGTTCAGATTCAGCTAAAAATTAGTGAAATTTACGAATTTCTACAAAATGATTTTGCGCGTAAAACTTTTGATGTTCCAGAGCCGCCAAAACCTAAAGCGGTAACTCCAAAGCCAGTAACACAATCCGCTCCAGTTGTTTCAGGTAATTGCCTAAATTGTATTGCTATCACTTTTGATGACGGCCCAGGAATCTATACCGATCGACTTTTGGGATATTTGCAAAATTATAACGCAAAAGCAACCTTCTTTATGATTGGCCCTAACGCTCAACGATATTCGGGGGTGGCTCGTCGTGTTTTCGAAAATGGCCACCAGATAGGAAATCACACATGGTCGCACCCTTCATTAACTAGCTTATCTGACGCGCAAGTTCAAAATGAAATTTCATCTACAAATAACGTGTTGCAAAGTATAACAGGTGTTCGACCGCAAGCTCTCCGCCCTCCTTATGGAGCAACAAATTCTCGAGTTCAAGCTGATGTGGCTGCTCTCGGCATGGCTTCTGTCTTATGGTCGGTAGATACTCGCGACTGGGCGGATAGAAATTCGGCGGTGGTTTGTAATCGTGCGGTTTCGAACGCTCGTTCAGGCTCAATTATCTTATTGCACGATATTCATCCAACTTCAGTTGATGCTGTTCCATGCATTTTACAAAACCTAACATCTCGCGGATTTCGTTTTGTAACGGTTAGTCAACTTTTGGGCGGATTGCAGGCTGGCCAGATCTATTATTCCGGAAAATAGTCTTTATTTCAATCTATAATTATGATAAAATAGGAATATTGGAGAGGTGGCCGAGTGGTTGAAGGCGCACGACTCGAAATCGTGTATGCGGGCAACCGTATCGGGGGTTCGAATCCCCCCTTCTCCGCCACGAAAGTAGCTCGCGTTTGCGGGCTTTTTTCGTATTTGTTGACATTAGCTTTAGATTCTGCTATAATATAAAAATAGTTCTTTTAGAAATGAGGTTAGAAAAATGAAAAAGATGTTTTTTCAATTTACTTCCGTTTATGCGCTTTCACTAATTGTTGCAATGTTATTGTTAATTTTTAAATCAAGAATTCCAGAAGGTGACTATCTTGTAACACGACTTTTACTTTTTGGATGCAGCGTATTGACGGGTGCGTTATTTTTTACCCCAAGATTTATAGTAGGGTTATTAAAGAAGATTTCTAAGAATAGTGTTGCTGACCCTGATAAAATTCCAGGAGGCTCAATATCTTGGCTATGCATTGTTTTATCTGTTTTTATTCTAGATGTATTTTTCGGATTGACTTTGTTGATCCCTATAGCTACTATTATACAATCTAGTTATATTTTATATGTTCTTGTTAGAAATTATAAAATTTTAATAGAATCAGAAGAATAACCTCTCTAAGTCAGCAGAAGCTGGCTTTTTTTATTTTCGAAAAATAAAAAACCGCTATTTTTCTAATTCCGAGAATGTATTTGAAATAAAAAAGAATGCTGATAAATCAACATTCTTTTTATGTTCGCTTTAATAAACATTATAAAATTTGTCTATTTAGCTGCCAAAAAGCTACCAAAAATAAAAGCTCTATTTTTTTGTTAACTCTTCATACATCTCAAATAGTCTTGCAACCGTTTCACTTTCTGTCAACCAAGTTTTCTGGCCATCAACTACTTTGGTAAATCCGTAAGCTTCCATAACTGCTTTATCGTTAGCTTGGTGAGCTCTACGAAGTTCTTTAGGCATGGTTAACTCATCATAGAGGTCAGCTAATGAGCTATCTGGATAAAGTGCACGCGCATCAAGAATACCTTGAGCAGTTTTTGATATTTTCTCTTTTTGAGAATCAGTCACTTCTGGCCAAGGAAAGTTATTGTAAACAATTTTAGCAGAGTAACGATAATCTGATTTAAGACGTCCAGCAACTGTACGCATCCATGCCATATGAACATTAGAAGTTAGAATACCGAAGTCGAATAAGGATGCATCAGGAATTATAAGATTCGCATTTGTAGAGATTACTTCACCTTCTATAAATCCAATTGGGATATATCTTCTATTTTCTGAAGACACACTAGGAACTAATAGATAATCATTATCGTTATGTCTTATCTCTTGAAATTCCATAGCTCTTACAGCACTATCTTGAGTTTGTTTTTTAGGACTGTTTTGACGAAATTCTTTAACTAATTGTATCCTACGGATAATTGGAGGGATGCTTCGTAAAGTACTAGGATTCTGTCCTACTAACCATAAACAGTATCTTTCTTTATTGTTTATGAATTCTGAGGCTCCATATACCTTTCGTATCATCGATTCGGTATGTGGGTATGTCTTAATAAGTTCGTCTCGTTCTTGCAATGTTAAGAAAAGATACCCGCCATCAGTTGGTTTGCTTCCATAAACCATTGGAGAAACTTTACATATTGCTTTGGTTCTGCTATCGATGAAAATTAAGTCCCCATCGATTAAATATGGATTAATTTGCTTAGCAATAATTTTTGTCTTATCATCATAAATAATTTTGTTTTTGGGATTATCTGACACTGAAAATCCAATGATTACACAATGAACTGCTGCTTTATTTTTAGCTTCACTGTTCCACTTAAATGTTCTGTAAGCAAAGTCTATATGGATTCCAAATCGTTCATAAAGTGGTTTCCAGACACTGGCTACTTGCTCTCCTTGTGTAATTGAGTTAGTTGATACCAAGGCAGTGCGGATAGATGTATTCTGCATAATCTGGCTCGCCTTAAAATACCAAGCAGAAACAAAATCAATTTTCCCAGCTGTTTTATATGATTTCCCGGTTTCATCAACATAGACACTCAATAAGTCAGCTTTCTGCTCAGGTGATTGAAGTGAATACCCTAAAAATGGTGGGTTCCCAATAATGTAGTTCAACCGTTCTTTAGATACAACTGTTTTCCAATCAATTTCTAAAGCATTGCCTTCAACAATATTGGTATAAGACTTGAGCGGTAGAAAATCGATATTTGTATATACGATATCTGCGGTTTCTTCAAGCATTTGACTTTCTGCAATCCAAAGCGCTGTTTTAGCCACAGAAACTGCAAAGTCATTAATCTCAATACCATAAAATTGGTTCAGTTGGACTTTAACAAGCTCTTGCCCGACATCAAGCGCAACGGCATCTCCCATATAGAGCCTAATGGCTTCATTTTCTAAACGTCGAAGAGAGATATATGTCTCAGTTAAGAAATTCCCAGAACCACAAGCTGGGTCAAAGAAAGTCAGACTCGCTAGTCTTGATTGGAACTGCTTGGCTTTTCGTTCAACGATTTTAGGTTGCTTAAATTGACGGATCTCATTTAATTCATCTTTTAATTCATCTAAGAAGAGTGGATCGATAACTTTATGGATATTTTCAATAGAGGTATAGTGCATACCACCGCTACGACGTGTTTCAGGGTTGAGAGTTGATTCAAATACTGCTCCAAAAATAGTAGGGCTGATTTCTGACCAGTCGAAACTAGACGAAGCATGTTCCAAAATTAACTCACGTAGTTCATCGGTAAAATTAGGGATTTCCAGATTATTCTCTGCAAACATCCCACCATTCACATAGGGGAAAGCGTTCAATTCACTATCAAGGTAAGGATTACGCGCATCGATTGGCGTGTCTAAAACAGCAAAAAGATCGACTAGCCCACGACGAAAGTCACGGCTTCCAAAACGAACCATGTAGTCATGAAACATCGTTTTGTGTCCAAAAATACCAGCATCTTCAGCATATAGACAAAATACTAGACGCACGATAAGCTGATTAATAGCATGAAGGCTTTCGGGGCTATTTGGATTAATGTATTGCTTAAGAAGGCTTTCATAAATCTTACCGACAATCTCACCGGCTTCGATAGAAACCTTCATTTCACGCTCTAAGTGTTCATTTGTCTTGTCGATTAAAAATTCTAAACGATAGGCTTCTTTATCTAAATCAGCAAGTTTAATGACTTTAGGTTCGCCGTTTGGTTGCTCCATATCATAAACATAGAATTCTTTAAAATTACAAGTCACAATCCAACGGGGGCGTTTAGAATATGACAAGTTTGCAGAATAACGTTTTGCTTGTTGGAAAGGCGTAAGATAAGTATCATCGGACTGTTTTATAGCTTTATTGAGGTCTTTATTCACCCCTTTTTGCTCAATCAAAACTTTTGTTTTTTCTATATACCCATCTATAAAACTAGTATGGTCAAGCATCACTTTATCTTCAAATTTTATATACTCACTTGGGTTTTCAATCCCATAAACAGATTGAAGTAAATCTAACCAGAAAGACTGGCTATCTTGCCTTTCGTTCCCTCTATTTACCCAGCGTTTAATAAATGCTTTAGCTTGCTTTTTTTGTTCCCGGATATTATTCACTTTGTGCTCTCCAACTACCATATTATTTTGATTTATTTGTGTAATAAATCCTTTAAGGTTTTAATAATTTTATTTTATCTGTTTCTGTTAATTCATATTCTCTCAATAAACTAACAATTTCTTCTAGTCATGCATTTAGTCGGGCTTTTTCATATTTTCCCACTATTTGAAACTTAATAGTGGTTTTTAAAAATTATTTTGCTAATTCAATCTTTAATTTTTCAATTAACTCCACTGGTGTTGGGTTAACATTATTTAAGATTGCAAGATAAATACTGACAAAATCTGCCAAAATCGAACCCCAGAAAATCTGTTCAAGATAAGTTGAGCCTTTAAGCTCAATATTGCGTGCGGCCGGGCGTTTTCCGCTTAAAAGCCTATCTGAAATTTCAAAGCGTTTTTGAACCCGTGGATGGTCTAAATTACTTCGAAGATTAAAAATTGCAAAGAGTTTTTCAACTGGGTGTGAACTCCAACCAATGAATTCATTATGATTGAATTCTGGATATTCGTTATAAAAGCTAACATTTTTAGCGTTTTCGTTCCAAGAAATCTTCCATTTGTAAGCTAGTGGTGAAAATTCATTTGAACTCAAAAATACCGCACTTCGCCCCGCTGAATAAAGCGCTAATTGTTTAGCGTAGTTTCTTTCGGTTGAGATATTTGCTACCCAAGCTTCACTTTCTTTTCGTAAAAAGTCGGCATAATGTTCAACTTCTTCGTGTTTTTCGTTCGAGATAATTCCAAAATTTACTAAAATTTTTGTTAGAGCGCGGAAATTATAAATTACAGCCATTCGAGGTTGTAGGCCTGCTGGCAACTTAACATGGGCGATATCGCGACTTCGGGCGATTTCTTCAATTTTACCATGAGAAGAAATTGTTGCGATTTGTGCGCCAATTTCAATGGCTTGGTGTAATGCTGAAATTGTTTCCTCTGTATTTCCTGAGTAAGAACTAATAATCACAAGTGTATTTTTCGAAACATTTTTTGGCAAAATGTAATTTCGAACAACCTCAATTGGTAAAGTTGTATCGTTTTCGAGCCACTTTTTAACAATCAGACCAGCTAATGCTGAACCGCCCATCCCGGCAATTACGATATTCTTAATTTCCCTCCCGTCATTCTCGGGAGAGATAACTTCTGCTTGAAAAAGCGTTTGCTTCCACTGTTCACTGGCGACTAAAAGCGCATTTTGCGGGTCGCGCTGAACCAATATATTAAAATTATCTAACATTTCCACCCTTTCGAAAAATAATCTTGATTATGCTTTAATTCTATGATACAATATAACTAATAAAAAGTAAAGTCAATTAAGAAAAGGTGGGTTATGGAAATTGATATGAGTCAATCAAGCAAGATGCCAGTTAGCGACGACCCAGAGCTCGCTAAGATTCTTTCTGGTGTTAATGCTTCAAATAGTAACGATAATACAAATGACGATACGACAAACGACGGATTGCAGTATGAAGGTCTTGAGCAAATGCCAGATGCGCAAGAAAATATTCAACCAGAACAATCAATTGAACGGCCAATTGAGCAACCAGTTGAACAAACTGTGCCTGTGACAAGTTTCGCCGGTTTGGATCTAGACGGAATTAAAAGCCATGCGCTGGAAGATTTGCGTCCATTAGTTGATAAACTAACGGTTACAAATGAAGAAAAATTTGATATATATCTTTTGCTTCTTCGTTCGAGTGATGATGACACGCTAATTGAGCCAGCTTATAATGCTGCTCGTGCGATTGAGGACGAAACTAAACGTGCGAATGCTTTGCTAGATGTAATCAAAGAAATCGATTACTTCAAATCAAAATAATTATAGATTTAAAAACTACACTAAAAATAACTAGTGTAGTTTTTAATTGCAATAGTGAAAGAGATATATCGATAGTTAAAAGTAAGCAATTGACTATAAATTAACAGTCTCCCCGATAGCTAAAACCCTATAGCCTGCAGCTTCGACTTCTTTATTTGTCGTATTGTAATGACTATAGTCTTCAATATGAATTGGATAAATATTTTTAGGTT
>CAUUHU010000005.1:0-26695 GCA_963545035.1 uncultured Candidatus Saccharibacteria bacterium
TAGCACGGTGCCGAATTATAAAAAACTCCTCCTAACCGGTGGAGTTTTTTCGTTAAATTTTTCTTTAGATTAAGCAGAGTAGCGTCTTAATTCATTTAAGACTGTTTTTATATTCAAATAATTCACCTAATTCAATAGGGAATATTTTTACTTTTTGGTTATATTTTCGAATTTCATTACTTAATTCATTATATTTTTCAAGAGGAATTTCTATGTGGATAATATCTTTGAAAGTAATATCTTTCAAGGAACGAACTTCAGTTTCGCTAAAGATTTTTGGTAGTTTTGCAGTTTTGTTTAGGTCTTTAATGCCAAGAATTACTGGAAAATTACCTCTAATATCAGAATATTTTTCAAAAGATTCCCATGTATTTTGACAAGATTTATTTACTTTCCCGCTCCAAGACTTACTTGAATTTATTTTGTTCTTTTTTCTCCAGCTGAAAATATTTACGAGTGAACGTGGGGCGAATATTGTGTATGCTAAAATATACATTTTTGTATAATGTCGCACAATCCAAAAAATGCTATTACCGAAACGAAAAGTTTTAGGACTTTTAAAATTATGGTTGTCTGCATAGCATCTGGCAATAATTCTTTTATCAACTAAGGAGATAGATTTCATGCTGAGTTTTTTAGAGTAAATTACTAAATAGTCATCTTGATGGACTTTTAGACCAATTTTTAAAATACTTTCAAAAATTGGTGTGATTTTTCCATTATAATCATATTCGAAACCACCAGTTCCATGCCAAAAATTTATGTTTCTAATACTATTTTCATACTCTCTAAGCTCACTTTCACTAAAATTTGGTAAAGTATTCAAAGATTGTTTCTGAAGTTTTAAAATCATTTTTCTTTGGAATTTAGTTTTTACTGATTTTGGTAAGAAGAATATATAAATTTGTTTTGGTAATTTTCGATAGAACTCATTATTAATTCGAAAAAACATAATTAACATTATACTACGAACAAAATAAGAATGCAAAAAATATAATAAAATAAAAAAGCCCTTATGTAAATATTGACAAAAAGCATATGTTGTGCTATAATAAAAACATAATCAACAAAAAAGATTAGATTTAATTAAAATAAAGGAGATTAAATGGCTGGAACTAAAGCTGGTGGCGCAAAAGCGGCTGCAACTAATAAAGCAAAATACGGTAAAGATTTTTATTCACGCATTGGACAAAAGGGTGGTAAAAATGGAACAACTGGTGGTTTTGCTGCAAACCCTGAACTTGCAAAAATTGCAGGACGAAAGGGCGGACGTATTAGTCGTCGTGGACCTGCAACTACCTCAACTTCAACTCCAATTTCAATGATTGACGAATCTGAAGAGTCAAAAATTGAAGTTCGAGTATCTTAAATAAAAATAAATCACGTTTTCGAAAGGGCGTGATTTATTTTTTTGTTCTGCGTAAGTTTTTAAATCTAGAGTCGTTAACTTGCCAAACGGTGCCACAGGCGGGGCATTTATAGTTTAAATCTGTTTGCTGAAAGCCGTTTATTTGACAATTTGGACACAAGCTTCTTTTATGGAGCCAATCTCGGTAAGTATCGAGTTTTTCTTCGATAAAATTTGAGTCAAAACAAATTCCGTATTGAGTTGCAAGCGAGTTTTTTGCGAATTCCCAGGCTTCGGATTCCATTTTTAAGAGCTCGATATCAAGAAGGTAATTTTCGTGACCAAGGAGTGCGTGTGATAATTCGTGTAAAATTAACAGATGAAAATGTGAAGAATCTAAAACAAAAAAAATAGTATTTTCTTGCTTTGACCAACGAAAATCATCACTTTCTTTAAAAGTGAATTGCGGAAAATCTTTGCGTAAAGTTTTAACAAAATCTAGATTCATACTAAAAGTTTAGAGCCTTTTTTGCGAATTCAAAACAGCCATAAATTACGGCCTCTCGAGGCTTTTCGGCTTTAACGATTTTAGGGCAAACGATTCCGCTTGGTAGATTTTCGGCTAGAATTTGCTTTAAAAACAGATCGAATTTTTCAAAATTTTCACCCAAGCTACCACCAACCACAATCACCTCAGGCTGAATTACTGGAATAACCACCAAAAAACCACGCGAAACTCTATCGGCGATATGTTTCCAGTGTCGCGGATTAGTTATATCTTTAGCGTATTTTCCATAAACATTGAAAATTGCCCGTGCGCTCGCAAAGTCTTCCCATTCTCGAATCCGACCATCAAATTCAATTGGAATTCGACCAATTTCGCTATTTTTTAAGCCGTGATTGATTTTCCCATCTGTAATTATGCCCGAACCAATGCCAGTTGAAAGTGTTACATAAAGAACATTTTGGGCTTTATTTTTGAATTTTTTACTTTCAAAAAGACCCGCAAGATTGGCATCATTTTCAACTAGAATCTTAGATTCCGGAAAGATTTTCGAAAGTTTATCTTTAATCTTAAAATTTGTCCAACCTAAATTTTTTGCCCATGCGATAGTTTCGTTTTGAATAATTCCTGGTTCGGCACAAGAAATTGCCTCAATTTGGTTGTTTTTTAACTCTTTCGAAAATTCTTTTTTGATAATTTTCTCGATAATTTCAAGGTATTTTGATTTTGATTTTGGCGTTTCAAATTCGAAAGATTTTAAAACCTTTCCTTCTTTCGAAAATCCCGCTAATAAAGTTTTTGTTCCACCCGTATCTATCGCAATAATCATAATTCTATTTTACGATGAAAAAGTTAAAAATTCAACCTTCGAAAAAATCTTAAAACTAACAAAGAAGGTAAAGCCCAGCTAGAAGACGTTATTGATATGAACGATAAGGATGAAGATTTCAATCCATATAAAGGTCTTACTATTGGTCAACCAACTGATAAGGGGAATACCCCTGTGGCGTTAACAGTTTTTAATAGAGGAAACAGGGTTGTCACAGATTCACACGATAATACGGATTATCTTGAATTTAGAAAAGGTTTGAGTCGGCAAATTATGGATTACTACGAAAATATGGAATAGGCTATATATCAAAAAATAACCTTCAAAAACGAGGGTTATTTTTTAGTTTTAATGCTTGAAAAAACTTTAAAAATCTGTTAAAATGGTAGCAATCTATTGGGCAGGTTAATTTTAGCTATGTTCAAAGAAATACAATTAAGGAAGGAGTCTTAAAGACTAATGGCTGAAGCCAAAAAACTAACTATGGACGAATTGTTGGCGTCTGCTCCAGAGAGCGTAAACCAACTAAACCAAGGCGAAACTGTTGAAGGTAAAATTCTTTCAGTTCGCAAGCACGAAATCTTGATTGACTTGGGTGCTAAAGGTGTTGGATTTGTTCCTCGCCGAGAAGCTGGTCATTCAAAAAACCTTGTTGAAGGTGAAACAGTAACAGCAAGCGTTGTTGACACAGAAATGGACAACGGAATGTCGCTACTTTCTCTTCGAAAAGCTGCGAAAGATCGTGGTTGGGAAGAAATTATTGCGAAAATGGAAAACGGTGAAACTATTGAAATCGTTCCATTTGATGCTAACCGAGGTGGTTTGCTTGTTGAATATGAAGGAATCCGCGGATTCTTGCCTGTATCACAACTTTCAGCAGAACACTACCCACGAGTTGGTGCGAGTGACAAAGATGAGATTTTGAGCCGATTGAATGTTCTTATCGACAAACCAATCAGTGTTCGAATTCTTGACGCAGATCGCAAAACTAATAAGCTAATCTTTAGCGAAAAAGAAGCTATCAAAGATGGTTTGAATGAACGATTTGATAGCCTAAAAATTGGCGACGTAGTTGAAGGTGTTGCTACCGGTGTTGTTGATTTTGGTGTTTTTGTAAACATTGAAGGAATTGAAGGTTTGGTACACATTTCTGAAATTTCTTGGGAACGCGTAAATAATCCAAAAGATTACGTTAAAGTTGGTGACACTATCAAAGCTAAAATTATCGCTATTGATAAAGATCGCTTAAGCCTTTCAATGAAGCAACTAACTGAAGACCCATGGCTTTCAGAAGTTGAGCAATTCAAAAAAGGTTCGAAAGTTGAAGGAACTGTAACTCGAATTACACCTTTCGGCGCTTTCGTAAAAATTAGCCCAGCGATTGAAGCGCTTGTTCACGTTTCAGAACTTGGTAAAGGCAACGATGTTAACCCAGAAAATATCTTTACTCTAAACGAGCGAAAAGAATTTGTAGTTATTGACATCGACAAAGAAAATCGAAAAATTTCTCTTAGCCTTGTAAAATAATTTAAGCATTCTTGCGTTGAACAGTCGGAAATCGGTTTCGAAATCGGTTTCCGAACTTCAGCTTAAGAAAATAAAAAACCAAAGGAGGTTGTATGAGTCAGAAGAAAATTGTAAATATCACAGATTCGATTACTGTTGATGAGTTAGCTGGAGCCTTAAATCTTTCTGTCACAACTTTAATTGGTGAACTTTTTAAAAACGGAATTGTTGCAACAATTAATCAGCGAATCGATTTTGAAACAGCGGTAATTGTTGTTGAAGAACTTGGGCTAAAAGATGTTGAGCTTAAAAAGAAAGCTAAAGCAGATGAGGTAACTTCTCGCCTAAATAAATTACATGAAGTATCGGAGAATGCGAAACCTCGCCCACCAATTGTTGCAGTTATGGGTCACGTTGACCACGGAAAAACAACGTTGCTTGATACAATTCTTGGAACGAAAACAGTTTCAGGTGAAGCTGGTGGAATCACTCAGCATATTTCAGCCTATCAAACTGAAAGAAAAGGCCGAAAAATTACACTTCTCGATACACCGGGTCATGAAGCTTTTGCGGCTCTTCGTCAACACGGAGCAACCCTAACAGATGTTGTCATTATCGTTGTTGCGGCCGATGATGGAGTTAAACCTCAGACTGTTGAAGCGATTCGTTTTGCGCAAAATGCCAATGCGAAAATTGTTGTTGCGATTAACAAAATGGATAAAGACACTGCAAATAAAGATCGTGTCATGGCTGAACTTTCAGAACGCGGTTTGATGCCAGAAGAATGGGGTGGTGATGTAACAATGGTGCCAATTTCTGCCAAAACTGGTGAGGGAATTGATAATCTCCTTGATATGGTGATTTTAACAGCCGACCTAGAAGAGTTGCGCGCCGATGTGGATATTCCTGCTGAAGGTTTGGTTATCGAATCGCACATGGAAGTTGGAAAAGGCTCTGTTGTTTCGCTTCTTGTTGAGCAGGGTGATCTAAAACAAGGCGGATTCTTGGTGGCTGGAACAACTTATGCGAAAGTTCGAACACTTCAAGATTACAAAGGCGATGCGCTCAAAATTGCTGGCCCTTCAACGCCCGCAACAGTAACAGGTTTTAAAGAATTACCACAATTCGGTGATGTGTTTAAAGTTGTAAAAAGCGAAAAAATCGCGCGACATCTTGCGCAAAAAGCTAAAATCGAAGCTGCCCAGAATGCGGCAACGGCTAATGTTACAGGTGCGGATTTGCTAAAAATGATGAACCAAAAACATGATGCAGAAGACTTTAACATTGTAATTAAAGCCGATGTTCAGGGTTCGCTAACATCTGTTTCGGATAGCCTTAGGTTGATTGAAACTGGTGGTGAAGTTAACTTAAATATCATCAGTAGTGGGATTGGTAATATTACCGAAAACGATATCCATTTGGCAGCCGCCGGCGAAAAAACAATTATTTACGGCTTTAATGTTGAACTTTCACCGGCGATCAAAAAAATTGCGACACGCGATCGTGTTGAGGTTCGAATCTATAAAGTTATTTATGAACTCCTTGATGACGCGCGCGCAGAAATGGAAAAACTCCTTGCGCCAGAAGTTGTTGAAACCGAAGTTGGTGCGCTTGATGTGAAAGGTGTTTTCCGTACAATGAAGGAAGAAATCATTGCTGGTGGAGAAGTAAAATCCGGTCGTGTTTATGCTGGTTTGCTTGCTCGCGTAATTCGAAAGAAAGAGCAAATCGCCGAGGTTGAAGTTTCGCACGTTCAACGTCAACAACAAGAGGCAAAAGATGTTATTGAAGGTGAAATGTGCGGACTCTCACTCAAAACTAAGAAGAAAATTCAGCTTGAAGTTGGCGACAAACTTGAATTCTTTACACGTGAAGTTGTTGCTCGCAAGCTAAAGGGTTAATCTCTAAAATAAAAGGCGGTAATTTTACCGTTTTTTATTTAATTATTGAAAAAATATTACGCTTGTGCTAAAATATAAATAATTAAGTAAAGGAAAGAGAATGTTTCAATTAGACGATAAATTTTTTGAAGGAATTGGCATTGAACGAATGTCACCAGAAGAAGCAGCAGTGTTTAAACAGCACGTTCAAGAAGAACTCGAAGCTCGAATCGGTGAACGGATTATGGATGGTTTTTCAAGTGAAAAACTTGAAGAATTCGAACAGATTATGGATGATGCTCCAGGCTTTGTTGACAATTGGCTAAGACTAAACGTTCCAGACTTTCGAAACGATAAAGCTTTTGCAGCGTTAGTTCAAAACAACAACGGTCAAGAGACTCGTCAAGTTATATCTGAATTTGCCTCATTGAAGTGGCTTGAAATCAATCGTCCAGATTTCAATCAAATCAGTATGCTGGTAATTAAAGAGATGCAAGACGAACTTAGAGCAAATATTGATAAAATTTTTAGCTAAAATATAAAACCGCGCAGAAAGGCGCGGTTTTATTTTAGATAGCCGTTCTCAAAGCTTTCGGCGGTAGTTTCTTTACCGTTTGGTGTAATTAGCCTTTTGATCTTTAAAAACGTTCCTTCGGCAAATTTTAGCGTTAAGGGAGAATTTTCAGGGTTAGAACTAACCACTTTTGCGCTTTTAATAATTATTAAATGTTCACCGAGTTTAATTTTACTTTTTGGAAAAATTTCGAAAGCGCGAATTTGCTGCTCGGCTTGTTCTGCGGTTTGTTTATCTTGAGAAAGAAGAGCATCGCTTTTTTTAAGAAGTTGGCAATATTCAGCTTGCGAATTATCCTGTTTCTGCCCTTTGATTTCGCCAGAGATAATTTTTGGTAAATCTCGCACAAGCATTTCGGCACCAATTTCACCACAAGTTTTATAAAGGCCGCTTGCGGTTTCGGTTTTCGAAAGCATAATTTCTTTTTGCGAATAAACATCGCCCGCATCCATTTCTTTCGAAAGTTTCATCAGTGAAACACCGGTTTTTTCATCACCGTTTAGAATTGCGCTTTCAATTGGGCTTGGCCCGCGATATTTAGGCAAAAGTGAAGGGTGAACATTTACGATTGCCGGAGTGAATAAATCGATGATTTCTTGCGGAATAATTCGACCAAAAGAAACCAAGACTCCCGCAGGCTTTTCGAAAGTTTTTACGAAATCAACAATTTCACTCATTTTTTGCGGTTGAAGCACTGGAATGTTGAACTTTTCACCAATTTGCTTCACTTTTGGCGCTTGAAGCTTTTGTCCGCGACCTTTTCGAGAATCTGGTTTGGTGATAATTCCAGCAATTTCGAAACCTTCATCAATAAGTTTTTGGAGTGAAACGGCCGAAAAATCTTCCGTTCCGAAAAAGATTATTGGAGTTTTTTTCAAGATTATAAATCCTCCCACAAATCAGAGTTGTTTTCGATATCTTTTTCGTAGTTTAATGGTTGCAATTCGCCATCTTCATCGAGTCGGTAAAAAGCATCTTTTTTGTCACGGATATGATCGATGAAAAGAACACCATTTGTATGGTCAATTTCATGCTGAAGTACGCGCGCAAGAAAGTCTTCAGCTTTAATTCGAACTTCATTGCCGTGAATATCAAGCGCTTTAACACGAACTTTTGATGCGCGAGGAACTTTGCCGTAAATTCCTTTAATTGAAAGACATCCTTCAAAATCGACATCTGTTTTTCCTTCAAATTTTGTAATCTCAGGATTAATTAAAGCGGTGAATTCTTTATTATTTTTATCATCCAAATCACTTCGAACAATAATAATTTTATAAAGTTTGTTGATTTGTGGTGCAGCAATTGCGGCCGAAATTTCGTGCGGATGGGCATTTTCCCAGTCAAGGCTGGCATCAATCATATCTTGCACAATTTGACGAACTTCATCTGTAATAATGTGAACGCGTTCGCATTTTTTGCGCAAATTTTGGTTAGGTAAGGTTATAATATCTTCTTTTTTCATTATTTTTTATTATACCATTTTTAGGGTAAAAAAGCTATAAAATCATTGATTTTTAGGTTTGAATATGGTAAAAATAAAACTATATATTTGAAGTGGTAAATATTTCGAATGGGCTTATAGACTCGTTTTTATTTTAAAGAGAAAGGTTGATTTTGAACATATATAAATCTTATAAATATTGGGAAATTCTGCATTTATATGAGCACATTATCGTGGATGAATTCTGGCGAAGAATGCATGAAGGGGGACGGGTCTACTTTGAAGACTATTCGGTATTAGGTTTCACTTGGCCTAATGACGGGATTACTGAAATATCTTTAAAGTCGAAAAATGAGAATATATATTCGGAATTTGAAAAATTTATGGATCAAAACTTGCAGATTGAAGATTGGGAAATTGAAAAATACGCCAATCAAATTTTTGCAGAAGAGCAATCTTGGCGATTTGATGATAATTTTGACTTGAGTAAAATTCGCAAAATGTTGAATGAAATTCATGCTTCGAAATATTTTTTCGAAAAGCCAATTTTAAGATTTAAACCTCACGAAACGAGTGTATTTTCTTCGCAATATCTTTCGAAGCCGAGAAATCGGCGCGATATTTTGCGAATTTCGGTTAAATCTGAAAATGTTAAAACTCGAGATTTTTTGCTTGAAAATCTTTCGCGATTCATCGGTTTTAGCTTTGGTTTTTATCACTTTAAAAATCGGGATTTTAAGAATTCTCGAACGGGATATTTTTCAATTGGAACTTATTCGCACCGCGATGTTTTACGTGATTTCAACGAGCGGATTTTGGATGAAATTTCAGATTTTTTGCGTGAAGATTTTTCGAAAGCAGTAAAGAGCGAATATTTTGAAAAGTCAAAAGTTATAATTCGTTTCAATCAGCGAAAAGAAACGCTAAATCTAGACATTTTCTAAAAAACTCTTGACAACATACATGTGTACACACTAAAATTAGGAGCAGAAGTTTTGATTAGTGAATTTTTGATTGTTTTAATAGGAGGCAAATATGGATGAAATAACTACAAATATAGAAAAGGAGTTTGGCATAGAGTTAGGCCCTGTGATAGATAGGTATTTTGACAGAGATATGCCCGACCAAAGTATATATTTTTTTGAAAAATATGCTTTAATCGTTACTGATTATTTCAGTGATGACGAAGTGGAATTATTCTTTCCTAAGGTTATTAAAAAACAGTTTGGGAAACAATTTATAAAATACTTAAAATCTACAGATGGGGAGATTTGTTTTTTATCTGATGAAGGATGGGTATTTGTAGCGGAGGTTGCGTAAGCCTCCGTAAGCCTCCGTTTTTTATTAAAGGTTTATTATGAAAAAGTGTTCAAAAATTCAAAAAATCCTACATGAGATTTCACCAAAAAATGACAGGGAAATGTTTTCGGCATTGATTTATCTTGCGTTGATATTTTTCGAAACGGATAATTATGAAGGTATAGAATATCTTGCGAAAGATTATTACGGCCAATTGGTTTTTAAAGGGCGAGGTTTTTCTAACCCTGATAGTAAATTTTCGCCAAGTGTGGTGGAGTTTGGTGAATTAACTGGCTTTATGCTTGAAGATATTGAAAAGATAAAATCTGGCAAAACAACGAAAGATAAAGTGAGGAAAGATAATTTAGATTATTTAAAGAATTACATTTTTAACACTTCAAAAAAAGATAATTAAATCAATCCTGGTGGATCCAAATCAACTCGCCATTGTGGCTTGCCTTGAAATTCGCGCGCAATCTCTAAAAGAGGTGCGCGTTTTTTGCTTTTAACTACAATCTGCCAACGATAAGTTTCGCCCACGCGTTCATAAAAAGCTGGCGTTGGACCAAAAAATTGTACATCTTTCGAAAATTTTTTGCGAATCTCGCGTGCTTCTTTTTGTGAATTTCGCACGGCTGAAATCTCGGTTTTATATACACAAGTTAATTTTAACAGATACACGAAAGGCGGATAATTTTGTTTTTGGCGATTTTTAATTTCGAAATTATAAAATCCGGTGTAATCTTGGTTTAAGCCGAATTGAATCGATGGAGCTTCAGGTTGATAAGTTTGAATAATCACATTTGATTCGTTAGAATGTCGTCCAACGCGGCCAATTACTTGTGAAATTAACTGAAAATTTCGCTCGCTCGAAGTGAAATCAGGCAAAGCTAATCCCGCATCGGCCTGAACCACGCAGACGGTTTTTAAATTTGGTAAATCTAAACCTTTAGCAATAACTTGCGTTCCAATAATAATATCAATTTCACCGTTGCGAATTTCGTTATAAAGCTTTTCTACGGTTTCATTTTTATCACTATCCGCATCAAAACGCGCAATTTTTTTCTGAGGAAAGAGCTTTCGAATTTCTTCTTCGATTGCTTTTGTGCCAATTCCTTTATGGATAATTTCTGCCTCACCGCAATCTGGGCAAGAAATTGGTGGGCGTTCTTTGTGTCCACAAATATGACAAGTTAGCAAGAATTTATCGGCGTGTAGAGTTAGCGGAACAAAACAATTTGGACAAAGTGCCATCCATCCGCAATTATGACAAAGTGTGATGCTGGCCGAACCGCGACGGTTGTGATAAATTAAAACTTGTTTATTTTCACTTAAAGTTTGCTCCATTTTGGCAAGCATTTTTTTTGAAAAAAAGCGGTGGTTTTTTGAATCTTTTTTCGTCAAATCAACCAGTTCAATTTTTGCTGGTTGAGCTTCTTTTTTGGCGAGTTCGGTTAGTTTGATAATTTCGTTTCCACCATTTTTTTCAGATAATTCGGCTAAGAAATAATCTTCAACTAACGGCGTTGCAGAACCAAAAATTGCTTTAAAATTAAAATTCGAAGCCAAAAAACTGCTTGCGCGTAAAGCAGAATATTTTGGTGTTTGGTCTTGCTTAAAACTCGGTTCGTGGCATTCATCAACCACAATTAGACCTAAGTTTTTTACGGGCGCAAAAAGGGCAGAGCGTGCGCCAATAATAACTTGCGGCTCTGGGTCGTTCAAAATTTTTAACCAAGTTTTGTGTCGTTCGGCTTCGGTTTGGTGTGAGTGAATAATTTTGATATTACTAAAATGCTTTTCGAAATTTAAAACCAGTTGCGAAGTTAGCGCAATTTCAGGAACTAAAATTATTGCGGATTTTTGGTTGGCTAAAACTTTTTCGGTTTGATTTATATAAATTGAAGTTTTTCCTGATCCGGTGATTCCATGAAGAAGAACTGTTCCGGAGTGGATTTTATCGAGCTTATTGATTGCGTTTTGTTGCTGATTTGTGTATAAAAAATTTGCACAACTTTCTTTTTCATCTGTTAATTTGATTTTTTCTTTTTTTGAAGAACGGCGATTTTTGTCTAAACCTGCCGGTAGAATTCCGCTCAAAACTTGCGAAAGAGGTGTCGCATAATATTGGCTCATCCATTTTGAAAGCTCAATTAAATGTTTTGGAATTGGTGTTTTTTCGATTATTTTTAGAATCTCGCGAGTTTCGAAATCTGGTTTTTTAACTTCTTTAAAAACTACGCCGAACATATTTTTTTTGCCAACAGGAATTTGTACAATTTGGCCAATTTCAAGTTTTTCTTTTGAGGCATAAGTAAAAACTTCGCTATTAGCGCGAACAATTTTTAACGGTGCAACTTCAAAATAAAAATCCATGTATCTTTATTTTACATCAAAAGGTTTAAAAAATAAAATAAATATAGCTTGCGAAAAAAGCTAAAATTTTGTAAAATAGAAATACGAAAAGGTGAGGATATGGTAGATTTAGATATTTTTATTACATCACGAGTTAAGCGAAAAATTGTCGTATTTTTTGTTACGTATCCAGTTATTAAAATGCACTCTCGTGGCCTCGCTAAACTTTTAAAAGAAGATCCAGGAAACATTCAGCGCGAACTTGCCAAGCTTGAAAAAGCCGGATTTTTATTTAGGGAAAAGAAGAAAAATACCTATACTTATTTTGCAAATACGAATTTTTTGTTTTTTTCGGAATTGCAATCTATTGTAGTGAAAGTTCGTGAGCAAAACAGCGTTGCGCGTTCAAACAATTATATCGAGAGGTCTGTTAAAAGATAGAGTTCGCGAATGACGGTTGAACAAATTTTTGAGCAAATTTTAAAGAATCGTGGAATTTCGAAAGAGAATCGTGAAGCTTTTCTGAATCCGAATTATGATAACCAGCACGATCCTTTTTTGTTGCCCGATATGAAAAAAGCGGTTAAACGACTACTTATTGCGCACAAAAAACAAGAAAAAATTACAGTTTATGGTGATTATGATGTTGATGGCGTTTCGGCTTCAACGGTGATTTTAACGGCTTTCGAAAAATTCGGTTTTAAGAATGTGGATTACTTTTTACCTGATCGTTTTAAAGACGGCTACGGAATGAATGAGCGTGGTGTGAGAGTTCTTGCGGATCGGGGAACAAACTTAATTTTAACGGTTGACTGCGGAAGTTTAAATCACGCCGAAATTGATTTCGCAAAAGGTTTTGGGATTGATACAATCGTAACCGATCACCACAACATTGCCGAAGTTCAACCAAATGCGGTTGCTGTCGTGAACCCGCGCAGGAAAGAAAACAAATATCCACAGGCTGAAAATTTTGCCGGCGTTGGGGTAGCGTTTAAGTTGGTTCAAGCGCTTCAAACCAAACTCGAGGGCTTTCCTGCTGGTCAAGAAAAATGGCTACTTGATATGGTGGCACTCGGCACTGTTTGCGACATTATGAAACAAACCATCGAAAATCGCCAAAACACTTTTTGGGGGCTAAAAGTTCTTTCGAAAACACGCCGAGCTGGTTTGAAATCAATGCTTGCGTTAGCGGGTGTGAAAGAGCCGAAAAGCTCAACACTTGGCTTTATTGTTGGCCCACGAATTAATTCGGCTGGTCGGCTTGAAACTGCCGAAAAGGCACTAGATTTAATGCTTGAAAAAGATTCTTTTGTTGCTTTCGAAAAAGCCAAAAATCTCGATGATTTAAATAAAAAACGCCGTAAAATTCAACATGAAGCGCTCGAGATTGCAATTCAAAAAGCCGAAGATTTTAAAGATGATAAAGTTTTAGTTGTGGCTGATGAAAGTTTTAACGATGGGATTATTGGAATTGTGGCGAGCGGTTTGCTAGAACGTTTTAAAAAACCCGTTTTTGTAATTTCAATTGAGGGCGATACAGCAAAGGGTTCGGCGCGTAGTTTTGGTGATTTTTCCGCGAGTCAAGCAGTGCAAAATGCAAGCAAAATTATTATCAAAGGCGGTGGCCATGACGCAGCCGCGGGCGTAACTTTGCCCACTTCAAAAATTGATGATTTTCGAAAAAGTGTGAATGATTTTTATGATTCGTTAAAATTAAAAAATCAGCTTGAAAAACTTTTGCCAAAAGTGGATATTCAGCTTGAAGATTTTTCGCCAATTTCACTAGATCTTTTTGAGAAAATTTCACTTCTTGAGCCTTTCGGAAACGGCAACGAAGAACCAACTTTCGAAATTAAGAACGCTTATGTGGTCGCGCGTCAAGAAATGGGTGATAAAAACCAGCATTTAAAATTAACTTTAAGTGATGGCGAGCGTGAATTTAAAATGCTAAAATTTAACGCGCCAAAAGAGTTTTTTGCTGAAATAGATGAAGGGGTTGATGTGATTTTTTCGCTCGGCTTAAATGAATGGCAAGGTCAAAAAAATGTTGAGGGTCAAATTTTGCATTTGAAGAGGAGGAAATAATGAAAGTTTTATTATTTAGAGATGATGAAAAAATATTCGCAAAAAGCGGTGTTGGCCGTGCGATGAAACACCAAGAAATCGCATTAAAACTGGCTGGTGTAGATTTTACTACTGATTCATCTGATGATTTTGATATAATTCATTTGAACACAATTAATCCGAAATCTTATTTATTGGCAAAAAAGGCTCGCAAGAATGGTAAAAAAGTGGTCTTTCATGCGCATTCCACTGAAGAGGATTTTCGAAATTCATTTGCGCTTTCGAATCTTGCGGCGCCAGCTTTTAAAAAGTGGCTTGTAAAGTGTTATAACACTGCTGACGTGATTCTAACACCAACCGAATATTCACGCGATTTGCTTTTGAAATACAATTTGAAAGCGCCAATTATTCCAATTTCGAACGGAATAGACCTTTCACAATTTTCAAAAAATCCAGAGAAAGTTAAAGCTTTTCGAGAATATTTTAAACTTAAAAAAGGCGAAAGAGTTGTGATTTCGGTTGGTCATTATTTTGAGCGAAAAGGCTTGCCGGATTTTATGGCGGTGGCTCGTGATTTTCCAGAGGTGAAATTTATTTGGTTCGGTCATACGCCAGCTGCTGCGCTGACTGAGCATGTTAAAAAAGCGATTCGAAAAAAGCCTGAAAACGTAATTTTGCCAGGTTATATTTCGGGGGAAATTATTCAGGGTGCGTTTGCGAGTGCGGATATGTTCTTTTTCCCAAGTTATGAAGAAACCGAGGGGATTGTTGTTCTTGAGGCTTTGGCGGCGAAATGTCAGGTGTTGGTTCGAAATATTGGCGTGTATGATTCTTGGCTTTCGAAAAATGAAAATTGTTTTATGGGTGAAAATAACGAAGAATTTACAGAGGCGATTGAAAAATATTTGAGTGGTGAAATTAATTCAACTATCGAAAAAGGCTACGAGGTTGCAAAAAGCAAAAGTCTCGAGAAAATTGGCGCGCAACTCAAAAAAATCTATGAAGATTTGATGTAGGATTTTATAAAAAACAATAAGATAGATAGTTCTATTTTTTCTAAAATCGCTCAAAATGGGGCGATTTTATTTTCTTCTTGCTTTTTTAAAAAAACTTTGGTAAAATAGTAATCAGTATGAGTATTAGTGTAACAAGGAAAGACCAGAAAGAAGCTAACGAAAATATCATTCGTCGCTTTAATCGAAAAGTTCTACAAAGTGGAGTTTTGAGTGAAGCTAAAGCGTCAATGCGATTTTCAAAGCCTCTAAGCAAGGTTGAACGACGCAAAAAAGCAATCGTTCGAAATCAACGCCGTGCTGAAAAAGCACAAAAAATGCGACTTGGTATTCGCTAAAAAACAGATAAATTCCAGTCGAGAGGCTGGATTTTATTTTTTAAAGGAGGAAAATGCTAAAAGAACAAATTAACGCCGATTTAAAAACCGCGATGCTTGCGCGAAATGCTTTCGAAACTACAGTTTTGCGAGGTTTGAAAGCTTCAATTTTAGACGAAGAAGTAAAACTTGGTAAGCGCGAAGAAGGCTTGAGTAACGATGAAATTGAAACGCTAGTTGCACGAGAAGTAAAAAAGCGCAAAGAAGCAGCAAGTTTATTGGATGAAGAACGTGCCGAAAATGAACTAAAAGAGGCTGAAATTCTTTCGAAATATTTGCCAGAAATGGCGAGCGAAGATGAAATTCGCACAGCTGTGAAAGCTGAAATTTCAGCAATGGGCGAAGTTTCAATCAAGCAAATGGGCGCAATTATTGGTAAAATGAAAGCAAAATTTGGTAATTCTGCTGACGGTGCTGTTTTGGCGAGAATCGTGAAGGAAGAATTGAATTAAAATAAAAAAACGGCCAAAAGGTCGTTTTTAAATTTCCCAGTCGGAAATAAGCTTATTTGCGAGCTTCTCTCTTTCTTTTAGTGATATAGCTATAAAATAATCAGAATATTCCTGAATATCAAAGCCTATTTCTTTTGTTCTGAAATCTTGAGCGAATAATATGGATAATTTTCTTGAGAAGTTAACCAAGTTTTTATCTGGGTTGTCTCGAATCTCTATTATAAAATTCTTAGCAATCTCGTAAAGTATACAAATTTCTTCTTTTGAGAAAGGCTTAGGATAGTCTTTTTCGAAATAGTCAATGTAGAAAGAATTCAAATCTTTTATAGTGTATTCTTTATTTGATGTACTATATTTTTTTAATTTAGTAGGAAAAACTTTGAAACTACTATCATAATCTATTTTATATAAAATAGTGACAATTTTTTGAAAAATACTCATAGAAAATCTCCTTTTTAATAAAAAAGCGCTAAAACAGCGCTCGTAAGACAAATAGGGTTATTTAGACCCAGGCCCTGTATACTGACCTCGGTCAGTACTATTATTATTGATTGCTAATGAGCATTATATGTGAATTGATAATAAAAGTCAAATAGTTTTTTTAAAAAATCAATTGGCGAATGGGGAACTTCAGGTGAGGATTATACTCATGTAAAAGAATATTTAAATGGTCAAAATTATCCCCCAGAAATTGAACGAATTTCATTTTTTCAAAAGGAGTTTCTCCTATTTTCGTAAGACATCCTCGATTTAATCCTAATAAATCAATGGTCGCAATTCATCTTGAAGCGAGCGACTATTAGCGTGAAGAATTTTAGTATTTTTATTTTTTTGTGCTATAATATAAAAGTACATAATTTAAAAAACAAAAGGAATTTAATGATCGTATTTTTTGGTCCAGCAGGTGCTGGTAAAAGTGTTCAAGGAAATCTGTTAGCTGCAAGAAATGATTGGCGCTGGCTTGGTGCTGGTCAACTTTTGCGTGACAGCAAAGACCCTGAACTTCTTGCGCAAATGAGCACGGGTCAATTGGTTGATCCGGAAATCGTGAATCGCGTTATGGGTGAAGCTTTAAGCCGAGCAAATAATGGAAAGGTTAAGCAAGTAATTCTTGACGGTTACCCACGTCAACTTGCTCAGGCAAAATGGTTAATTGAAAATAAACAAAATCATGGACGAAACGTCGACCTTGTGATTGTTTTAGAAGTGCCACGAAGCGAACTGATGCGTCGTCTTGCAATTCGCGGTCGTCTTGATGATACTCCAGAGGTTATTGATGAACGACTTCGAATTTACCGAAAAGAAATGTACCCAGTTTTGAACTACTTTAACGAAAATGGTGTAGTTATTGCGCATATTGATGGAACTGGAACTGTTGGTCAAGTTCACGACCGAATTATGGAGGAAATCGAAGCATGCGGAATTTAATTACAGGAAACAAAACTGAAGAACAGCTTCAAGCAATGCGCGAAGGCGGAAAAATCCTTGCGCGAATTTTGCGCGAATTAACTGAATTTTCGAAAGTTGGCGTAACTGGCCTTGAAGTTGACGCTTTTGCGCGTAAAAAAATTAAAGAATATGGTGCAAAATCTGCATATCTAACGCCTGAAGTTAATTTTCCGGGCGTGGTTTGTATTTCTCTAAATGATTGTGTTGTTCATGGTGCACCGAATGACATTCCTTTCGAAAAAGGCGATGTTGTAAAATATGATATGGTAATCCAATACAAAGGCATGATGGTTGATTCTGCTACAACAACTGTTGTGGGCGAAGAACCAAAAGGTGCAGTAAAACATCTTTTGAATGATACAAAAAAAGCACTTGCTGCTGGAATTTCGGTTGTTAAGCCTGGTGTAAAAACTGGTGACATTGGTGCTGCGGTTGAAAAATCACTTAAAAAATCAAAACTCGGTAATGTTCGGGATTTAGTTGGCCATGGAATTGGTGCTAAAATGCATATGGATCCAGAAGTTCCAAATTATGGGCATGCTGGTCAAGGTGTTGTTTTTCAAGAAGGTGATACTTTCTGCATCGAACCTATGACTTCGCTTGGAAAAGGCGATGTTGTTTTCAACGGGACAGACAGCGAATGGGATGTCTTAATGCGAGACGGCTCCCTTTCGGCTCATTTCGAACATACAATTTTAGTCACTAAAGATGGTGCAGAAATTCTAACTTTAGAGTAGTTTTATAGAAAAATGAAAAAAAGTGGGCTTTCAAAAACTAATAAAGATGCTTACGAATATCAATTAGATGAGCATTTCGGGCATTCACATAACCATGTGCACGCAAGCGATCTTCCGTTAGCAATCGGTTTAAATTTAGGGTTTTCAATCGCTGAATTCTTTTTGGGGATGTTTTTGGGTTCCGCAGCAGTTTCAGCAGACGCAATTCACGATTTAGGCGATGCTATTTTATTAACATTTACACTAGTTTTAAGTAAATTCAGCAATAAAAAGCCCACTTCAATTATGAGCTACGGGTATAAGCGCTTGTCAGTTTTGGGTGCTGTTTTAAATTCTTTCGTCATGCTGAGTCTTTCGTATATGATGGCAAGAGCTTTATATTATGAATTTATAAATCCGCACAACCATGCGAATATGAATGTTCCGGGGCTAATGGCAGTTTCAGTTATTGGGATTTTAGTTAACCTATTTGCAGCCCTTCGACTTCATGGCTCAAAGAACATTCTCGATAAAACAGTTTCGCTTCATCTATTCGAAGATCTTTTTGGTTGGGTTTTAACCCTTCTTACATCGATTTTAATTTCGTTTTCAGGTCTTACGATTCTCGATAGAATTGCGAGTTTGTTTATTCTGCTGTTTATCTCTTGCGGTGCGATTATGAATACTTGGGGCGCTTTAAAGATTTTACTTCAGCGAGCGCCTAGTGTAAGAGATTTAAATAATATTAAGAAGAATATCTTAGCAATTGATGGTGCTGTGTCTATCAAGAATGCACATTTTTGGAGTCTTGACGGGGAGGAGCATGTCTTTACTGCACAAATTATTGTACATGATCCTTCGAAAAATGTAGAAATTCGAAGAAAAATTTCGAGTTTTTTGCCAGATTTCCAGATTGTAGATTCGACAATAGAATTTTTAGAAAAATAAATTAAAAAAGTACTTGCATTTTTGAAAAGGCTCGTGTATAATTAGAAACATACTTGGTGATATGCCACCTTAGCTCAGCTGGTTAGAGCAGCTGTTTTGTAAACAGCAGGCCTTCGGTTCGAATCCGAAAGGTGGCTCCAAGTATTTTTTAATACAAGTTAAAGAGCTGGGATAGTGAAGCGGTCAAACACAACAGACTGTAAATCTGTCGGCAGATGCCTTCGAAAGTTCGAATCTTTCTCCCAGCACCAGAAATTATTTTCCAAAAGAACACCTAATCACTGCGAGGGGTGTTTTTTTATTATTCGCTATTTTCGCACTTGATAAAAATTAGCATTAACGGTATAATGGAACTATGAATGAGAATTCTCGAAATGTGGTAGGAGTAGATATTGGAACTTCAAAAGTTCGTGTTATTATTGCGAACTTTGATAAAGAAGGAATGCCAAATGTTATCGGTGTTGGCTCCGCAGAAAATAACGGAATGAAAAAAGGGGTGATAACTAACGCTCAAAGCGTTTATCAAGCTTTAGATAAGGCTTTGCTTCAAGCAGAAAGAATGGCTGGTTATGAAAGCAGCAGTGCTATATTTAGCGTTAATGGTGCACATGTTTTAAGCACAAATACTGATGGAATGATCGCAATCAATTCGCCAGATGGAATTGTAGATGAAGAAGATCTTCAGCGAGTTGAGGAAGTTGCTACAATCGGTAAAATCCCGGCGAATCATCGAGTTTTGGAATTTATCCCGTATTATTATAACCTCGACAATCAAGAAGGTTTGGTCGATCCTTACGGGATGGAAGGCATTCGCTTAGAGGTTCACGGTAGTGCTATTTCAGCATTAGATTCAAACATAGACAACTTAAGAAATACTGCTGCAAGATTAGACCTTGACCCAGAGCTTTATGTTCCAAGTGTTTTGGCTTCTTCCCGAGCATTATTAACAGATAACCAAAAAGAAAATGGTGTTGCGGTTGTTGATCTTGGTGCTTCAACTACTGGAGTTGCAGTCTATGAAGATGGTGCATTGCGATTAATAGAAGTTATTCCACTCGGTGGTATTAATATTACTAACGACCTTGCGATTTGCTTGAAAGTTTCACCAGAAGTTGCTGAAGAAATAAAAATTAAGCACGGTTTTGCTTTCGAAAGAGAAGAGAGCGGTGATATTGTTGTAAAACATGGCCGTGAACATTATAGCTTTAATACGCGAGAAATCGAAGAAGTTATCGAAGCACGACTTGAAGAAATTTTTGAAGAAGTTAAAAAAGTTCTTAAAAAATCAGGTTTCGAAAATCAATTGCCAAACGGAATTGTGCTAGCGGGAGCAGGTTCAAACCTTAAAGGAATTGATGAATACGCAAGAAAACAATTACAGCTAGCGACTCGAATTGGTAAAAACGGTGTTGAAAGAACTGTTTCGCAAGAGGTGAACAAACCAGAGTTCTCAGCTGCAGTTGGATTGATAATTGAAGCAAGAAATGTAGTTTTGAGAAGAGAAGAGTATCGAGATAGCTTTGAACCTAAGAGTTTTGGATTTTTCGCAAAATTATTTAAGAAAAAGCGATAAAGTGATATAATGGGAGTAAATTAAGGAGAAGAAATGCCAGAAATTAAACCGAATGAAGTTGAAACTTTTGCAAAAATTAAAGTTGTAGGAATTGGTGGCGCAGGTGGAAGCGCTGTCAATCGAATGAAAGATGTTGGTTTAAACAACATTGAATTTATTGCAATGAATACCGACGCTCAAGCGTTGTATAAATCAAAAGCTGATAAAAAAATTCACCTTGGCCGTGAAACAACAAATGGTTTGGGCGCGGGCGCTGACCCTATTGTTGGAGAAAGTGCTGCTCTTGAATCGCGCGAAGAAATCCGCGAAGCTCTTGAAGGTGCAGATATGGTGTTTATTGCTATTGGTGCTGGTGGTGGAACTGGTTCTGGCGCTGGTCATGTTGTGGCTGAAATCGCCCGCGAAATGGGTATTTTAACGATTGGTGTTGCCACTCGACCATTCGCTTTTGAAGGCGCGAAGCGAAAAACTAATGCCGACTGGGCAATTGAAAAACTTGCAGCTGCAGTTGATACTTTAATTACAATTCCTAACGACAGACTTCTTCAAACTGTTGATCGCAATCTTCCTCTTCTTGAGACTTTCAAAATTGCCGACGATGTTCTTCGCCAAGGAGTTCAAGGTATCTCAGAGCTTATCACCGAACATGGTTTGATCAACCTTGACTTTGCTGACGTTAAATCAATCATGAGCAACGCTGGTTCGGCCTTGATGGGAATTGGTCGCGCAAGTGGTGATAACCGAGCACAAAAAGCTGCTGAACAAGCTATCGAAAGCCCAATGATTGAAGTTTCAATTGAAGGTGCTCGAGGTGTATTGTTTAACGTTGCTGGTGGTTATGATATGAGCATGAGCGAAATTCAAGAAGCTGCTGAAATCATCACAGGTGCGGTCGCTCCAGATGCAAACATTATCTTTGGTGCAACTTTGAACCCAGATCTTGAAGATGAATTGATTATTACAGTTGTGGCAACTGGTTTTGATCGTGATTACAGCGAACCAGCTCCAGTTGAATCACTTGAAAATGTTGTTTCGAAAACTTTCAATCTCGAAGATGAACATGTAGACGCTCAAGAAATTGACGAAAAAGTTTCGAGTGCAATTGATATGGAGCTTAAAAAAGAAGAACCATCTTCAGCCGAAGATTTCACAAGCGATATTGAAACTAAAAACATTTGGGCTCAAGATGAAGAAAAAGACGAAAGCGATGTTCCTGCATTTTTGCGCCGCCGAAAACGCAATAAAAAGGAAGACTAATGGAATTTAAGCTCGACGAAACCAAGGTTCTTGAAAGTCGAATGTCGGTTGACGGCCAATCTGTGCGCCGTCGCCGAGTTGCTCCAGATGGAACTCGCTTCACAACGTATGAGCGAATCGAAAAACCGCGGATTATTGTTATTAAGTCGCAAGGTGGAAGAGAAGAGTTTAGTCGTGAAAAGCTTAAAAGCTCAATTATTCGTTCGATCGGAAAATTTATTTCTGATCTTCAGGTTGAAGAAATTATTAACCGTGTTGAAAACGAACTTCTTCAAAAATCGAACAAAGTTTCTTCACATCAGATTGGTGAAACTGTTTTGGCGGTTCTGTTTGAAATGAATAAAGTTGCGTATATTCGTTTTGCGAGCGTGTTCAACGGTTTTGAAACAGTTGAAGATTTTGAAGATATTTTAGCAAAAGTTAGAGGTGAAAATGAGAATTGTAGTAGTCTATAAAGATTATAGCGATCATGGCCGTGAAGTTCGAGAATATATTGAGGATTTCGAAAGGCAAACGGGCTTAAAAGTTGAAGTTATGGACCCTGATTCTGGCAAAAATGAGTTTTTCTTGCGAGCTTATGATGTAGTTGAGTATCCAACAATTTTAGCGATTACAGATGAAGGCCGCTTGTTGCAACAGTGGCGAGGCAAACCACTCCCACTTTTTGATGAAGTTGCATATTACGCACGCTAAGTTTGAAGCTTGGCGTGTTTTTTGTGTTGACAACATTCTCATTTAGATGTATACTTGTAGGTACAGTCCCTTAAGTAAGGATTGTATCATATTCTAAATCGTTAGGTTTCTATAATAATCTTAGCAACTAAGGGCGGTAGTTTCGTACTATGCAGCTACGGTTGAGAGTTCTATTATTGAACCTAAGGCAAAGCTCTAATCCATCCTCAAAGGGTGGATTATCTTTATATTGAATAAAAAAACTTATTATCTTATAATAGGGTTATGAAATACTCAATAGGTTTAGATATAGGTACGACCTCAATTGGTTGGGCTATAGTCGATGAAGACAATAAAAGAATCGAAAAAGTTGGTGTTCGGATTTTCGAAAAACCAGAAAATCCAAAAGATGGTAAAAGTCTATCTGAAACTCGTCGGACGGCTCGTTCGACAAGAAGAAGATTGAAGCGCCGCCGTCAGCGACTGAATTTTATTAAAAAATTCTTCAGAGACAATAATCTATTAACTAAAGAACAAATTGAAGAGCTTTTAAAACCGGAAAGTAAACTTGATCCATATAAAATTCGAGAAAAGGCGTTAAGTGAGAAGATTTCAAATGAGGAACTCTTTATTGGTCTGTATCATATTGCAAAACGTCGTGGATATAAAAGTAATCGAAAATCTGCTGAAGAAAAGGATAAAGAGGGTTCAAAAGTTCTTTCGGCAATTTCAAAAAATGAGAAGCTGCTTAAAGAATATAAAACTGTTGCTAGTGCACTAAATTCGAACGAAAAATTTATAGCTCATAAAAGAAATAAAGCTGAAGATTATAGTAATTCTTTTGTACGAGCGAATTTTGAAGATGAAGCGGGACTTATCTTAAAAACTCAAAAAGAATTTGGTTTAAGTCTTTCGGATGAAAAGATTGATTTTCTACTTTTTGGAAATGAAAACGAAGGTAACTTTAACGGAATTTTTTCACAACGTCCATTTATGACTAGCGAGTTAATTATGAAAATGCGCGGAAAGTGTAGTCTTGAGAAATCTGAATTTCGTGCACCGAAAGCGAGCTATAGTTTTGAGATGTTTCGTTTGGCGGAAAATCTGGCGCACTTAAGGGTTATAATAAATAACAAGGAACGCAGCCTAACGGAAGAAGAAATTTCAAAAGTTATTGAAAAAGCTAAAGATATTAAAGTACTAAAATATCAGCATATTCGTGAAGTTTTGGGCTATAAAAAAGATGAAAACTTTAATTTTCCGGTGAATATGATTCGCGGCGAGATTAAAAAAGATAGTAAAAATAATGGTGAAGAAAATAAATTTGGTGAACTTTCTTTTTATCATAAGGTTAAGACTGCTCTTTCAAACACTCCAGAAGATTGGCAAAAAGTTTGCAATAATAACCATAAAATACTGGATGAACTTGGCGAAATTCTTTCATGTAATAAGGATGATGAAAATTTACGGAAAGAGATTTCGAAACTTGGGTTAAGTAAAGATGCTGTTGAAACATTGATGATAATTAATGTTAGTGGTTTTGGACACTTATCATTTAAAGCGCTTAGAAAAATCTTACCATTCTTATTGAAAGGCGACATCTATTCTGATGCATTGAAAAATGCAGGTTATGATGTAAAACAACAGCTTTCTGGGGATAAAAACAAGCTTCCACCACTTTCGAAAGAAGACTCATCCCAAATCACAAACCCTGTTGTTAAACGAGCAGTTTCGCAGACTATTAAGGTTGTAAACGCAATTATCAGAGAATATGGTGCACCGTACCAAATTAAAATTGAAGCTGCTGGTGATTTAGCTAAAAATTTCAAAGAACGTAAAAAAATTAAAAAAGCCCAAGATGAAAATGCTAGTTATAATGAAAGTATTAAAGAGCGACTTAAGAATGAGTTTAATGTTCCTTTACCAACAGGTTTACAAATTACTAAGTTTAAGCTTTATGAACAACAAAACGGAAAATGCGCTTATTCTGGAAAAAGGCTTGTTCTAGAAAATCTATTTTCTAACGAGCATTATGCCGAAATTGATCATATCATTCCATTCTCTCGTTGTGGAAATGATAGCTTAATGAATAAAGTTTTAGTCTTAACTGAAGAAAACCGCCAAAAGGGTAACTTAACACCTTTCGAAGCTTGGGGTGCTGATGAAAGCCGATGGGTTGAATATGAAGCGCGTATAAACTCAATGAACCTTCCTTTTCGAAAGAAAGGACGATTGCTTGCAAAAGTTCCACCAAAAGAAGACTGGAATAGTCGTGCATTAAATGATACACGATATATTTCAAAATTCTTGAGTCAATATCTTCGTAAAAATTTAAAATTTGCTAAATTTGACAACGAAAACCCAGTTCAGCGAGTAATAGTGCCAAATGGTTCAATAACCTCTTATCTACGCCGTGTTTGGCGTGTAGGATCGAAGAATCGTGAAGAGAACAACCTGCATCATGCTACGGATGCCTGCGTGATCGCTGCAATCGATCAAAATGTTATTCAAAAAATTTCACGCCTGAACAAATATTTTGAACTCTTTAAATATTCGGCAGAAGACGAAGTTATCGATAAGATAACGGGCGAGATTTTTAGCCGTGCGGATTTTGAACAGACTTTCGAGGATATTGAACCATGGAAAGATTTCGGGAAAGAGGTTCGAAAAAGGACCGCTCATTACGAATCACCAATTGAACTTCATAATGAACTAATTGGTCTCGAGAATTATGATGAAGATTTTCGAAATAAAACAACACCTATTTTCGTTTCAAGAATGCCAAAACGCTCAGGAAAGGGCAACATTAATAAAGAAACGATTCGTTCACCAAAAATTGTTGAAGGCTATGTAGATTCGAAAGAAAAGCCAGTTATAGCACGAAAACAACGAGTCCGATTAACAAGCGTAGATTTAAAAACGCTCTACGATTCGCCAGTTCGCGAAACAGATCCAGCTCTATATGAGATCCTAAAAGCACGATTAAATGAGTTTGATAATAAACCAGAAAAAGCTTTTGGCGACCCAAGTAACCCAGTTTATAAGCCAACAAAAAATGGCGGTCAGGGTAATATTGTGCGTTCAATTAAGGTTTATGATACACAAAATTCAAAAAGCGGTTTCTTAATTAATAAAGGTAAAGCTTTTGTTAATAACGGCGATACAATTCGGCTGGATGTGTTCAAACGTAAAAATTACAAAGGTGAGTTTGAATACTACTTTTCGCCAATTTATGTGCATCTGTTGAATGCTAAAAAGGTTGAAATTTTGCCAACGCCAAATGGTCGAAGTTCGGCAGAAAAAGCTGATTTCAATAAAATTCGTGATAAAAACGGTAAGATTTTTGCGACTGAAGAAAATGGATTTGTTAAGCAATTTTCGTTGTATTCAAATGATTACGTGCGAGTTTATGCAGGAAATAAGATTGTTGAGGGTTATTATGTTGGCTATGATATAGATAGCGGTAGAATATCTTTAATAGGCCACGATAAAGCAGATAAAAAGAATATCGACAGGGTTTCTGGTGGTACGATAACTTCAATTGAACGCTACGATATCTCTATTCTTGGCGACAACTATAGGTGGATTTAATGGCCTGGCGCATTATTTCTATCGAAAATCCCGCTCGACTAAGTGTTAAAAATAATCAACTCTTAATTTCGCAAGAAGAAGACGTTTCGATTCCGATTGAAGATATTGACTCGTTAATAATTGATAATTACGGCATAAATTTAACTACAAATCTATTGAATGAGCTCTCTTCTCAAACAGTAAGTGTTGTGATCTGTGATCGGAAACATCTTCCTGCAACCGTAGTTTTGCCGTATTCTCAGCATTCGCGGCAAGCTAAAGCATCTCGTCGGCAAATTGAGATGAAAATTCCACTCAAAAAGCAGATTTGGCAGAATAATATTGTTCGAAAAATTTCTAATCAGGCTGATGTCTTGAAATATTTTGGCTTGAATGATAATTATCTTCGAAAATGTGCTAGCGAAGTTAAGTCTGGAGATTCCACCAATCGCGAGTCTCTGGCTGCGCGTGACTACTTTTCGCAACTCCTCGATGACGCAACTCGCCGCCAGCCGATGTGGTATAATTCAGCATTAAATTATAGCTATGCGCTTGTCCGCACGGGGCTGGCGCGACATTTAGCGGCTCGCGGGTTGGTAGTTTCGCAGGGTATTTTTCATCACAATGAACTCAATAGCTTCAACTTAGCGGACGATCTAATTGAGGCGTATCGTCCGCTAATTGACCTATTCGTGCTTAAAAGATTTGGTTTTCGCGGGTTTGAAAAAGAAGATTCGGCCCTTTCGAAAGAAGAACGTCGAATCCTGCTCGAGGTTCTGGAATTTCGAGTCAAGATTAAGGGCAAAAAATTTGCAATTAAAAATGCAATCGAGATTACAGTTGAAAGTTTTATTGATTGTATCTTGA
>CAUUHU010000006.1:0-24115 GCA_963545035.1 uncultured Candidatus Saccharibacteria bacterium
GAGTTTACAATAACACCTTCACCATGATAGCAGATCTCACCATCTGAAATTTCTTCTGGTTTTTCAACAACCTTAACAATATCAAGATCGAACTTTTTAGCGAATTCATAATCGCGCTCGTCGTGTGCAGGAACAGCCATGACTGCGCCCTCGCCATATCCACCAAGAACATAGTCACTGACCCAGATTGGGATCCTCTTACCGTTCGCCGGATTTACAGCATAACTACCAGTAAAAATACCCGTTTTTTGTTTATTCTCTTGGCGCTCGATCTCTGTCTTTTTCAAAGATTCTTTTTTATATCCTTCAACTTTAGCTTTTGTTAAGTTGTTAACTAACCTATCAAGAAGTGGGTGTTCAGGCGCGACTGTCAAGAAAGTCACCCCAAAGAGTGTGTCTGGACGAGTTGTGAAAACCTTAATTTTTCCACCCTTCGCTCCGCCTTCGACAACCTCAAATTCAATTTCTGCACCCTTAGATTTACCAATCCAATTTCGCTGCATTGTTTTAATTTTTTCAGGCCAGTCAAGATTGTCAATATCCTCCAAGAGCTCATCAGCATAAGCCGTAATTCTGAAAAACCATTGAGTCATTCGCTTTTTTGTGACCTCTTCGCCGCATCGCCAGCAACGCCCATTTTCAACCTGCTCGTTAGCAAGAACAGTTTTATCATTATCGCACCACCACTGGTAACTTTCTTTTCGGTAAGCCAAACCTTTTTTATATAATTCTCGAAAAATCCACTGCGTCCATTTATAATATTCTGGATTTGAAGTGTTGATTTCTCGCGACCAATCGATTGAAATACCAAGACGCTTGAATTGTTTTTTAAAGTTGGCGATATTTGTTTTTGTTGCTTCTTGCGGTGAAATTCCAGTTTTAATTGCATAATTTTCAGCTGGCAAACCAAAAGTGTCCCAACCAATTGGGTTTAATACATTCTTTCCTTGCTGTCGATAAAACCTCGCGATTGAATCCACAATAGTATAGCTTCGTGCATGCCCCGTATGAAGTCCGGCGCCACTTGGATACGGGAACATTCCCGAAATATACATTTTTTGTTTCGAAGGGTCAGCTTCAACCTCATAAAGCTTTGAGTCGTCCCATTTTTTTTGCCATTTTGCTTCAATTTCAATCGGATTATATCTTTTCATACTATCTTATAGTATATCACAAAATTGCTTTTTAGAAAACTATCCCCATCTTAAGACTGTATTATCTTTAAGAATTCATCTTCTTTTAAACTTTTTACACCAAGTTTTTTTGCTTTTTCAATTTTTGTGGCTCCAACTTTTTCGCCAATAACCAAAAAATCCGTTGTTTTCGAAATAGTTTTTTGGAATTTTCCACCAAGTGACTCAATTTTTTCGGCTGCTCGTTCGCGCGACATTTCTTTCAACGTCCCGGTGATCACAAAATTCTTGCCACTTAAAATCCCCTCATTTTTTGCAAAATTTTGCACTTTTACACCAAAATCAAACATTTTATTTAAAATTCGTAAGTTCTCATCATCGCTAAAATACGCCAAAATACTTTCGGCTACTTTTTTGCCAATTCCATCAATAGATAATAGATCTTCCAGTTCGGCATTTTGAAGTTTCTCAAAACTAACAAACTTTTCCGCCAAAATTTTTGCAGTTTCGCCTCCGACATAACGAACGCCTAGTGCTGCAATAAATTTCGCAAGTTCAGGATTTTTTGAAGACTCAATCGCTTGAAGTAAATTATTTACAGAAAGGTCCGCAAAGCGCTCAAGCTTCAGTAAATCGTTCCTCTGAAGATTATAAATATCTGCTAGATCTCTAATCAAACCTTTTTCAACTAATAAATCTACATTTTTCTCACCCAAATTCTCAATATCGAGACCTGCTTTCGAAGCGTAGAAGGTAATAGTTTTTTTAAGGATTAGATCGGAATTTAAACCTTTCGCGCGATACGCAACCTCACCTTCTGGACGATAAAATTCTATTTCAGGAAACTGTTTTGAAAGCTCTTCCTCAAAATTAAAAATTTCAGCATTTTTCGGACGAAGCTCTGGCAAAACTCGCAAAATCTTTGGAATAATATCGCCCGCCTTAAAGACAACTACCGTATCTCCAATTCTAATATCTAGTCGTGAAATTTCGTCAGCATTATGGAGGCTAGCGTGACGAACAGTGGTTCCAGCAAGCTGGATTGGTGAAAAAACCGCAACAGGAGTTGCTATTCCTGTTCGACCAATTGAAATCACAATATCTGAGACCACCGCGGTAGCCTCTTCTGGAGAATACTTAAACGCAATCGCCGCACGTGGCTGCTTGCCAACTACCCCAAGTTTCGAAAACTTATCGCGATCATTAATTTTCACAACCAAACCATCTGTATTAAACGGAAGTTCTTTTCTTCTCTCACTCCAAAACTCAATAAAATCAATAACGCTTTTAATTCCTGTGATTTCTTTAGCTTGCTCATTAACTGAAAAGCCAAGATTTTTTAATGCCGAGTAGGCAAACTCATTAGTTTTAATTTCTTCAGGATTTTCACGAATAATATCATAAGCTCGAAAATGCAACGGTCGAGAGGCTGTAATTGAAGGATCTAGCTGACGAATTGTTCCTGCAGCCAAATTACGCGGATTCGCAAATTCAGGATCTCCCCGCTCCTTTCGAGCTTTATTTATCCTAGCAAAATCATCCTTTAAGATTACAATTTCACCACGAACTTCAGTTCTACCATTTTCGAAAAAAGCAAATTCTTTTTCTGCTTGCAAAAAGAATGGGATATTTTTAATAGTCCGCACATTACTTGATACGTCTTCACCAACAAAAGAATCACCTCGAGTCACAGCTCGCACAAACTCACCATTTTCAAAAATTAGAGAACAAGCTAGCCCGTCCATTTTTATATCCGCAAAAAAAACATCTTCTAGCGTTGGGTCTATTTTTTTAATTCGCTCAAACCATTCAATAATCTCACTATCACTAAAAACATCGTTCAAACTCAGCATTCTACTAGCATGTTCAACTTTTGCGAAACCGCCCTTTACAGCATTTCCAACTCTTTGGGTTGGGGAATTTTTTGATATAAGTTCAGGATATTCAACTTCTATTTTTTTTAATTCTGAAAATAATGAATCATAAACAGAGTCTGGAACGCTTGCATTGTCGAGTGTGTGATATTCGAAAGAGTATTGATTTAATAATTTTACCAAATCTTGATATCTATTTTTTTTATTTATTATCGCCATCAATAATCCTTCTATATAGAGTATAGATATACACAGAACTAAATACACAAGAAAAACAAGACATTATTAACATCACTATTGGAACCACTGGGAGTTTTGTAAAAATCTCGTTTACAGAAACTAGCCAATTCATTAGCATAATTACAGGAATCACTATTACCGACCATAAAACAGCAATAATAAAAATTAGGAATAAGATTCGTTTTAAAATAGCCAACCTTCTCTGAGAAACCATATCCCCAGCAATTTTCAATGCTTTCATTGGGTATGTTCCAGGGATAGTAACAATAATCATCGCAAAAAAAGACCCTATAACCCAAAAAATAGATATTGAAATTAAAAGCAGCATAGCAGCAAAAAATAGCATTTGCTCAGCTCCACCAGAAAGAAGATTTGTTGTTCTCGCAGCCGAACCGATGATAGTTGCAAAAAATGCTGGAATTAGCTGAGAGATTATAACAACAGCAATTACCGTCATCGGTATAATTGGCGCACCGCAAGAATATAATGCATCACGAAGGTTAAAATTTCTATTACCATTCATTAGATTACGACAAATTTGAACACTAGCCAACCAAATAAACAAAATTATGATAAAGAAAAGTAATTGCTGCGCCTCATTTGGTGACTGAACAAGACCACCACTGCTAAAACTGGCAGCCATAACCAACCCCGCCTTACCAATTTCGCCCCAGAAACCCTGGAAATTACCACCATTTGTCGTATCCGCAACAGTCTGTAAACTTGAAATAAAATTTTGATCCATTAATCCAATGAGAACAATGCCTGCAAGAGCAGATAGCAACACTAAAGAAGCGAACATTTTTTTATTTTCACGAATCAACCCAAAAACATCGCCCATCATCTTCCAATAACCGCCAATATCTAATGGCCTAATAAAATCTCTTCTTTTCGAAACTCGGAAACTTCTGTGGGGACGGCGAGATTTAAAGTTTCGAAACCTTATTACTATATTTTTTCGCATAAAAATTCTTGCACTAATCCACCAAAAATAGACTAAACTAATTTGTTTCTCGTTTGAACTTAGAATTCTCTTTTTCATTTATAACCTCGAACTGTTGTCTTTTAATCTTGAAATTCTATCATCTATTGATGGGTGTGTTGAAAATAAATTTTGAAAAAAACTGCGCTTCATCGGATTAACTATAAACAGATTTGCTGTTGTAGAGTTCTGCTTCCCGAGTGGCTTTTCGTTATTTTTTAGTTTTTGAAGGGCTCTAATCATCCCTTCAGGATATCTTGTAAGTGAAACAGCAGTCGCATCAGCTAAAAATTCGCGCTGGCGAGAAATTGCAAGTCGTGTAATCAATGCCAAAAGAGGTGATATCATCACAAACAACAAGCCCAAAACCACAATCAACGGATTTCGGTTATCATTTTCATCGTCACTCCAAATAAAAATCCTCAACGCTACCTCTGAAATTAGCTCAATAGCAGAAGTTAACGCTACGGCAGCCATTGAAACTCTAATATCATAATTCTTAATATGCGACATCTCATGAGCGACGACAGCTTCTAGCTCACTTTTATCCATGATATTTAAAAGTCCGGTAGTTGTGCATATTATTGCTTTTTCGGGGTTGGTTCCGGCCGCAAAAGCATTAGGTGAGTCATCATCTATTATATACAACTTGGGCATAGGCAAGCCTGCAGTTATAGATATAGTCTCTGCTGCAGCATAAAATCCAGGAGCGATATCCCTAGAGACCGGCTTTGCGCCATTCATATATAGAACAATAGTCTTCGAAATATTATATTGAACTAATGAATATAATATCGAGCATATTAATAAAATTAAAAAAATATGATCATTTTTATAAATATACGAAAAATATAGCCCAATTCCTGAAATTATCGCGATAAATACCATAAATATTATTACAGTATTACGCTTATTCTCAGATATTGAGCTATACACCTTTAAAACACCTCTTTTAGAATTTTACCTGAGGGGCGTTCTCAACAGATTTTCGATCTTCAACTTCAAAGAAATCTCTTTTTTCAAAACCTAATTTTCGAGCAAATACGTTCGTTGGAAATGTTTTAATTTTAATATTTAAGTCTCGAACACCGCCATTATAAAATCGTCGTGCACCCTGAATTTTATCTTCAATCTCTTGTTGTTGTTGTTGGAACTGAATGAAACCTTCATTAGCTTTTAGTTCTGGGTAATTTTCAGCAACAGCAAACAATCGCCCAAGGGCTTGAGTCATTTCGCCCTCAGCTTTAGCTGCCGCTACAACATCGTTTCCAGCACCCATCAAACCTGCGCGCGCAGAACTCACGTTTTCAAAAACTTCCTTTTCGTGTTCGGCGTAACCTTTTACGGTTTCAACAAGATTTGGAATCAAATCGGCTCGATATTTTAACTGAATAGCTATATCGCTCCATGCCTCTTCAACCCGTTCGTTCAACCGAACAAGGGCATTATATTGGCCCCAAATAAATAAGCCGATCAATACAGCGATCGCGATAATTATAATAATTGCAATTGACATTTTTCTTAAATTCTCCTACTGTCGTTATTTTGGTGCGCAAGGCGGGAATCGAACCCGCACGACTGTTTAGGTCAAGGGATTTTAAGTCCCTCGCGTCTACCAATTCCGCCACTCGCGCATATTTATATTTTACACGCCTCAACTATAAAAGTCAAGGCGCGTAATTTCATTTTTAAGCTTCGTCTTTGTCGAGGAGTGGTGCAATAATCATAATAAATAGAGAAAAAGCACCAAGCACTAGAAATGTAGCCCAAGCTTTCCCCATTAGTTCACCCAAGTTATTGTCTGACCAAATATTTACTAGACTGATTAGAGCACAAATCATAGCCGTAAAAATATTAAACCAAATACAAACTTGTCGAATACTTTTTACTGTCTGGCTGTATTTCTTTTTTGCCGGAGCAGCTTGAGCGTATACTACAGCTTTCTCTACAGTATCATTCTCTCCTTTTCGAATTTCTACAACCTTCTGTTTTTCACTATCCATATCTATTCCTTTGCTTTAATTTTTTGGAGGCACCTACCGGATTTGAACCGGTGTAAACGGTTTTGCAGACCGCTGCGTAACCACTCCGCCAAGGCGCCAAAGTGATATAAAATGATTATACCACATACTTTTTAAAAAATAAACAGTAGCACTATTTTTTTAGTATTTCTTCTAGACCGACACTTTGCCCCGTCTTCATATCCTTAAAAAAGAATGAATTTTCTAAAATCTCCCTATCACCAACAACTAAAGTATAACGAACGCCCCTCTTATCCGCAAATTTAAAAGCTTTTTTTATATTAAAATTCTCCAGTAAAACTTCAATTTTTTTACCTTGAGCACGCATCTCATCAGCAATTTCGAAAGATTTTTTTAATTCCTGTTCACCACCCATAGGAATTACTAAATATTCAGCCTCTGAGCGCTTACTAAAACTCAAAAGGCTTAAATCTCGCAAGCACCAAAATAACCTTGTTAGTCCAATTGAAGCACCAACACCAGGGAGTTTTTCCTTTGAATAATAGCTAGTTAAATTGTCGTATCTTCCACCGCTTGAAACTGAGCCGATCTGCTTGAAATTATCTAGATTTGTTTCAAAAACTGTTCCAGTGTAATAATCTAATCCTCGAACAATTAACATATCAAGCTTGAAATATCGCTCCGGAACACCCATATTTTTCAATAAACTCGAAACTTCGGAAAGCTCTACTATCCCATTATTAAAATGTTCGTTGTTTATCTTTTTCGACATATCTTTAAGGCTATTCAAAACGTCTTTACAAGAACCGGAGATATTTATAAATTCAATAATTACTGATGATTTTTCACCCAAATCTAAGTTATTTAACTGTTCAACAAACTCTTCACTTGAAATCTTCTCAGCCCGATCGATTAAAGCCATAATTTCAGAAGTTTTATCTTCAACACCTAAGCCTTCGATTAAACCGCTTATGATATTTCTATTACTAATTCGAATCGTAAAATCACCAAAATTGAGCTCACGGAAGATATTATAGATCACGGAAATGACTTCAGCATCATAGTTTATACTCAATTTTTCACGACCAATAACATCAATATCGCATTGATAAAATTCTCGAAAACGACCCCTCTGTGAACGTTCACCTCGATAAACTTTACCTATTTGCGAACGTTTAAACGGAAACTGCAGCTGTCCAATGTTGTCAGCAACATAACGTGCAGTCGGAACGGTTAAATCAAACCGTAAACTTAGGTCGTTATCACCTTTTTTGAAGCGATATATTTGCTTTTCAGTCTCACCACCAGCTTTAGCTAGCAAAATTTCAGTTCGCTCGATTACTGGAGTATCAATCGGCGAAAAACCAAACTTCGCGTAATTTAGTTCAATTATATTCTTAATTCGATTAAACTCAATTTGCTCCTCAGGAAGAAGTTCCATCATTCCTGGTAATGGTTTAGTGTTGATATTCATAAATATTCCTTATTTCTTCAATTTTATCTTTAAATAATACCATATTTTTATGTTTTTTTCAATTTTAGAGATTGCATTTTTTGATAATTATCTTCAAAAATGCTATAATATTTTTAATATGAATTATCAGCCAAAAATTCCACTCGCAGAAAAAATGCGCCCAAAAAAACTTAGTGAAGTTATTGGTCAAAAACATTTAATTGGCGAAAATGGAGTTTTACGAAAAATAATCGAAAACAAAGAACCTATAAGTTTAATTTTTTGGGGGCCGGCCGGAACCGGAAAAACAACATTATCCCGAATTTTAGCAAACGAAGTTAACGCTGATTTTATCGAAATGTCTGCCGTAACCAGCGGAAAAAAAGATATTGAAAAAGTTGTTGAGCACGCCCGCCAAAATTGGAATCTTGGAATTCGAACAATTCTTTTTGTTGATGAAATTCACCGTTTTAATAAATCACAACAAGATGCTTTCCTTCCCCATATTGAGAGTGGTTTGATAAATCTTATTGGAGCAACTACTGAGAACCCTAGCTTTGAAATTATTACCCCTTTAATTTCCCGCAGTCGAATTCTAACTCTTAAACCATTATCTCTTTCTGAAATATCAGAAATAATCACGAAAACTCTAGCAAAAATATCACCTAACACAAAAATAGAAAATGACGCGTTAGATCTTCTTGCAAAAATAAGCCATGGCGATGCTCGTACTGCTCTGGGAAATCTTGAACTTATCTTAAATTTCGAAAAAGAGCGCATAACTCTCGAAACACTCAAAGAATCGATCAACTCTCCACTTTTAGCTTATGATAAAAACGGCGATGATCATTATGACACAATTTCAGCTTTTATAAAAAGCATGCGTGGAAGCGACGCCGAGGCCGCATGTTTTTATCTTGCGAAAATGTTAAAATCTGGCGAAGATCCAAAATTCATCGCTCGCCGAATGATTATTTTTGCTAGCGAAGATATTGGCCTTGCTGGAAATGGAGCTATTACTTTAGCGAATTCAACTTTCGAAGCAGTAGAAAAGGTTGGCATGCCAGAAGCTAAATATATTCTTTTTCATTGCGCAACTGCACTTTCAAAAAGCAAAAAATCTCGAGAAGCAACCGGTCTAATGTATCAATCTTATGAACTTGTCAGAGAGTTTCCGCATGCGCAAATACCATTACATCTTCGAAATTCAACCTCAAAAATCACCAAAGATCTTGGCTACACCAAAGATTACGAATGGAAGGCTGGTTTTCAACACAAAAAAGGCTTTTTGCCACAAGAAATAATAGACTTTAAAAAATCGGCTAATAACAACTTCAAGAATCTAAAACAAGCTGAATGGTCTCATGAAATTTCCAAAAAGCTAAAAGACTAATTCTCTGAGTCTGGCAGAACATTTTCAAGCCACAGTTTAATATCTTCTAGAATAAATTGCTCTTGCGTACTTAAATTCTCTCTCGTTGCAGCCTCTTGAAATTCTTTCATAAATTTTGGAAGCATTTTTTTCAAGTTCTCAGCACGATATTCTTCCCATAGCTCTTTTTCTTGAGAGCTTAAGCTCTTTGGAAAACTTCTAGCTTTATAATGAAGCAATAATCCGCTTAAACGCTCATCATTAAAATCAGGGTGAAAATCAGCTAACTCTCGAGCCGTAGAATTTCGAACAGCCTCAGCTTTAATTTCATCGCTTCTCGATAAAAATCCCTCAAAAAGTCGAGCTTCAGGAGGTAAGCTCACATTTTCATGTCGCTCTTTCGAAATCTCATCTCTCTTTTCGAAAGCAGATCGAATATTTTCCGCAAAATGTGGATTTTTTCGCAATAAATCTAAGTTTTTTTGAATATCTGCTAACTTAAGATTTAGCCTCTCTTGATTTTCCTCGTTCAAAACACCGATCGGTGCAACTGCTGGACATTTATTGTATTGTAGAATTTTTGCTGCAATTGGCTTAAAATCTGCTTGCGAGCGAGTTTCGAAATCTGCTGTAATATTTTCTAAAATTTGTTCAGCATTCCAATCAAGAAAATCTTTTGGAGAAAAGCGTAAATCCCAAACAATCACATTTTTATTCTTAGCTGGAGCGATTGGAAAAGCGGCTGTAGTTTTCTCGAACTCAACTTTAAAGCGACCCGATGTGTATAAAAACGGTTTCGGGTTTTCAAGATTAATCATTTTTTGAACTTCATTTTTTGAGCGCATTTTAAATAAATACTCGAAAATCTGTGGCTGTTTCTCTTTTAATAATCGCGCCACATCTATTAATCCGTCAACATCGCTTAACGCATCGTGAGCGTTCTCATGAGAAATCCCATTTTCCTTAGTTAAAAGTTCAAGTTTATTTGAAGCAAATTTCTCACCAGTCTCACTATTCTCGATAAAAGGCCAATTAATACCTTCAGGCCGAAGTGCCCGTATCATACGTACAACATCTAGCAAATCCCATCGAGAACGATTCTCCTTCCACTGCCAATCATACGGTGGATAAAAATTTCTCCACAAAAGATGCTGAATATGAGCATCGTCAAATCGAACATTATTATAACCAACTATTATTGTATCTGGTGTAAAAAAATCCTCTACTAGCATTTTCGCAAATTCGGCTTCGGTATAACCTTCTTCGATTGTTTTTTGTGGGCTGATTTTTGTAACCATTAATGCACTTGGACTCGGCAAAACATCATCGTTAAGTTTTATTAAAATATTAATAGGTTCACCAATTCTATTTAAATTTTCATCTGTTCGCTGTCCTGCAAATTGCATAATTCGATCGTTTTGTGGACTAAATCCGCTTGTTTCAAGATCATAAAAAAAGAAAGTCTTCATGGTTATATTTTACTCTATCTTGATATTTTTTTCAATTTTTCTTTACTTCTTAACGATTTTGTCTTGTAATTATGCTATAATTTTATAGACTAAATAAACTTTTGTTTAGGAAAGGATTTTATGAAAGCAAAGAAAATAATTATCAATAACATCGAGCTACTCTACATAAAAAACTCAAACCCTAATACTTTTCATCTAGAATTTAACTTTAATGCGGGCTATAATCATTCACAAAAAGCACAAGCTCCGCATATTTTAGAACATCTACTTGTTGCCTTTCCAAAAGAAACTAGCGAAAAGTTCTTAAGATTTGGCGCCTATTCAAACGCCAACACTTTCTACGAGCGAACAAGGTTTTTTATCACATCACCAAAAGAATTTTCGAAAGAATGTTTTGATATCTTAACAAATTCAATCTCAAAAATACCAAACTCTCAAGCAGATTTTGAAATTCAAAAGAAAATTGTTGAAACCGAAATTACAAATAAATCCATAAACCCATCAATTCAAATTTTCGAAAAATCTTTAAAAGAAACTTTTCCTAACATAAAAGATAAAAAAGAACACCTTAGCGAATTGGAATCTATAAATCTTATAGATATTCAGGAATTTTATCGTAAAAACTACGTTAAAAATAATCTTCGAATAATTGTCTGTGCTGATTTTTCAAATGCTGAACTTGAATATTTTATCAAAGAAATTGACAAGATAAATCTACCATCAGGTACAGCGCCAGCCATAAATCTCCCCACAATTAATCAAAAAGATTTTTCGACCCTTCGTAATTCAAAAAATGTTGATGAAATCTGTAAAATTTTTCACACAGATCAACCTTTAACCGAAAAAGAGCGAGCTGCATTTTATATTTTAATGTCGTATCTTTTTCGTCCAAAAATTGGCAAAGCCTTTTTACGAGGAAGGAATACAGGTGTTTTATATGGGATTAATTTTAGTCCTCACCTCAATACAATTCGAAACCATCCCTTCTTTATGGTTGGCTCAAAAATTAAGCCAGAAAACAAAAATAAACTCAAAAAAATATTTGATGAGGAGTTTTTAAAAATCAAAAATGATAAAATCGACATTCAAACTTTTGAAACAATTAAACAAAATATCAAAAATAGCGAAAAAATAACTCGCGAATCAACCGAAAGAATCGTAAATTTTTATCGCGAAGAATTTTTCACTTACGGAAAAGTTCGAAATTATCAAGAATCTTTAGATATTCTTGATAAGGTATCGACTACAGACCTAACATATATTGCGAAAAAATTTCACTTCTAATAAAATCATAAAGCATACTTTATACTTCCCAATTCGAATCGACTAGCTCAAATTGATTGCCTGAAATCGAAATTATGCTTGAATTTTCTGCACCCATACGACGAAGCTCGTGTTCGATTCCCATTTTTCGCAAAATGTCTCGCAAACGATTCACGCCATGAATATTCATAAAGTTAGTTCTTCGAGCAAATTTCTCAATCTTATCCCCAAAGACTTCATAAACGCCCCCTTCTTCGTTAAACTCAACAAACCAAGCCTTGGTAATGTCCTCTTTCGAAAGTGAAATAATAGCAATATCTTCATCTTCTTCGCCATTTTCAACTTCATTTTGAAGACTTCTAAAATCTTCAACCTGTTTTCGGAGGGCACGAAGAACCTCTTTCAGCCCCTGATGCGCACTTGAAGAAATCGCAAAAATTTGAGAATCGCCAGCAACCTTGCGAAGTTTCGAAATCTGAAAATCAACAATCTCGCTATCCATTCCTTCTGTTTTAGTCAAAGCTATAATTTCAGGCCTACCTAATAACTCTGGTTGGTATTTTTTTAATTCTTCGCGAATAATTCTATATTGCTCGTCTGGTTCTTCTTCATATATATCAATCAAATGCAATAAAACACTCGTTCGTTCAACATGGCGAAGAAACGCATCGCCAAGGCCCTTACCTTCACTTGCACCCTCAATTAAACCTGGGATATCTGCTATCAATAGATTGAAGCCGTCAATTTCGGCAACGCCAAGATTAGGAGTTAAGGTTGTAAAAGCATAGTTAGCAATTTCTGGACGAGCATTTGAAACCACACTTAAAAATGTTGACTTTCCAGCATTAGGAAATCCAACCAATCCAACATCTGCGAGTAGTTTTAACTCTAGTTCAGCTTCGAAAGACTCACCAGCCTCACCTAGCTCTGCAACCCGAGGGGTTTGACGTACGGAAGATTTGAAGTGTGCATTACCAAAACCACCATCGCCACCACGAGCAATTACAGCTTCTTCTCCGTCAAACTTTAAGTCAGCTAAAACTTTATCATCTCGTTTAACTATAGTCCCAATTGGAACTTTTACAATTAAAGGTTCTCCTGATCTTCCCGTTTTATTACGCTTTGAACCACTTTCACCATTTTTAGCTTTAAGCTCCGGTTTGTATCGAAAATTCAAAAGTGTGTTTAAATTTTTGGTTGCTCGAAAAATAACATCACCGCCACGACCACCATCGCCACCATCAGGACCACCTTTTTCAATATATAATTCACGCCTAAAACTAACCGCACCATTTCCACCGCGGCCAGCCTGGACAAAAATTTTAGCTGTATCTACAAACATAAATAATATTATACCATATCTATTAATAAAAATCTAATTTAAAAGTAGACGCCCTCTAAAACGCCTACTTTTAAATCTTAGTGAATAAAGTTCGAAACACTACTTGCGGAAATAGTTCGTGTTGATACTACGTTTAATTTTCCAGCATAATTCATATCTGAAATAGTAATAGTACCATCACTATTAACAGCCTCAACAATAGCAACGTGACCATATCCCCAAATATAAGAATTTGCATAAGCATTCCATTGAGCAATTGCACCCACTGTAGGGGTCTGGTCTACTCTATATCCAGCAGCTCGAGCACTAACCGCCCAAGTTGAAGCATTTCCCCAGAAACTTCCAATATCTGGACGCCTGTTGTAGGCATACCAAGTACAGTTTCCCCAAGCATATGCATTACCCGCTTTAACATTGTAATTAGCCGATAAGGCAACTGAACTGCTACTACCGCTTGAAGAAGAAGTTGACGAAGAGCTTGATGAAGACTTCGAATAACTATTAGTTGCAAGCTTCGTTTTCGGTGAATAATCTGGCCTTTCTTCCTCAGGAAGAATACCACCAGGAATAACAATCTCAACACCAACTTTAGGGTCTTCATTATCTTTTAGCTTGTTATAAGATATAACCCTTTCAGCATTTGCCTGGTATTTATCTACAATACTCTTAAGCGTGTCGCCAGATTTTACAGTATAAACAATCCCATCAACAGGCAAAATACGTAGTTCTTTTCCCGCTTCAACCTTATCGCCTTTAAGGTTATTAACCCATTTTATAGTTTGTGCCGTAATACCATATTTATCGGCAATAGCCTGAATGGCTTCTTCGGATTCAGTTCGATATTTAACAATATCTCGTTTTTCTGAAGAAACTTCGAGAACCTTAGGTTTCTCTACCGAAGAGATAACCTGAGGAGCATCTTGTAAGATTGCCGTAGAAGTAGATAAGCTTGCAGTAGAAGGTGCAACAGCTAAATCTGCAGATTCAGCCAAATTCGCAATAACCCCAGATTCCGTTACTTTATCAGCTACGGAACGGCCACTCCCTAGGTCACTCTTCTGTGAAGCTTCTACTTTATTCGTTTCAACCTTATTGTTTAGCTCTGTAGTATCTTGCAGTTCGGGCTGTTTAGAGCTAAAAACAGCAACCATAACAACAATAATAAAAACAGAAGAGTAAACAACGGTAGACCTCTTACTCAAAATATTTACTATCTTTAATATTTTTGAATCCGATCGTTTCTGATCTTGTATGATTTCAATTTCAGGAGTTTTCACTCCTTTTTTTCGACTACAAATAATCTTTCTCCCGCACACACATTACTGTGATGCAACTACCTTAATAATACCCTTTCTATCGAAAATGAACAAAATGTCGACCTTTTTATTAATATTATAGTTAAACGATTGTTCTTACGATATTTTCTGGTAGGTGCCTTAATATAAAAACCCGTCAAAAACAAGTTATTATACCAATTTACATTTAAAATTTTAACAAATACCCATCAAAATGTCAAGCTTAATCATAAAATCTGACATTTCTTTTTGCAGTATTTATCTATATTATCTTGATGTTCTGAGTTATTTTTTCCATAATATGTCTTATCATCATCGCCACTCAAAAAGAATATATAACTATGTTCAGCTGGATCCGCAGTAGCCTTCAAAGCTGATATTCCCGGAGTAGCAATAGGCGAAGGAGTTAGCCCTGTGTTTTTTCTAAGATTGTACGGACTATCCAAATTTGGAGATCTTTCAATCCCTAGTTTATCAGCTATATATTGATATGTTACATCAGAACCAAGAGTCATTCCCTTTTTAAGCCTGTTATAAAATACGCCCGCAACTTTTTGTTGATCTTCAAAATCGTTCAAGGTTTCTTTCTGTACTATTGAGGCGAGCGTAATTCCTTCATAAAGAGTTAATCCTTTCTTCTTGAATTTGCTCTCAAGATTTAAACTAACAACTTGGCTTTCAAAATCTGCAAAAAACCGCCTTAAGATATCTTCAACTTTCGTACCCTTTTTAAAGTTGTGCGTTTCTCCGTATAAAAATCCTTCTAGATCTGTATTTTTATCTTTGCCAGCAAATAATTTAGGAAACTCATTCGAATAGTCTTTCGAAAAAGCTTTATTGATTTCATCGTCCGAATAACCAATTTTCGAAAGCGCAGCTTTAGCCATCTTAACCGTTCCACCAGGTAAGAAAGTTACATTAAAACTAGTGCTAACTTGACCTTTATTTAATACTTCCAAAATTTCTGGTATTGTCATGCTGGCAGATAGTTGGTATTTTCCTGCTAAAATATTTCTTTTGTTATTCATTTTTGCATAAAAAATTAATGAATTTTTAGAAACAATTAGCTTATCTTTTGCAAGATTTTTCGCTACTACATCTATAGAATCACCCGAATTAACCGTAAAATCAACTTTTTCTGTATTTTTTGACCTGTGGTTAATTGCTGAATTATAATTTACATAAAGCGTCACCGAAAAAACCAAAACACAAGCTATTAAGACTGCCGAAACAAGGAGTCTTCGATTCCTCCTTCTCCTTTTTTGCTCCTTTTTTAACAAAGGAACAATTTCTTTCTCTTGTTGAGTTATCTTTTCAATAACTTTTTCTGCGCGTTTTTCAATAGGTTCAGATTCTTTTTGGCTACTTCCAGTCGAAAAATCCGATATCATATTCATTAAAAATTCTCCTCTAAATAATCTTGCAAAATAATTGAAGCAGCATTCATATCAATATCGCCTTTTGAATAGGGCTTACCATAGCTTTTTAATCTATTTTCAGCCTGAATGCTTGTTAAACTCTCATCTTGGAAGCTAATTTTATCTACCGCATACTTAAAATTTTCTACAAACTCTTTCGTATAGACACTTTGTGGCGTTTCTTCACCACTTTGATTCCTAGGCAGGCCAACCACAAGTATATCAATTTCTTCTTTTGAAATTAATTGAATAATTTGTTTTATAGCCGAGTCTTGAGTCTCATCATTATCGATAGTTATTAGAGGTATTGCTATTTTAATTGCCGAATTAGCAACAGCAACACCAATTCTTTTTGTGCCGACATCGAGAGCCATAAGTTTTAGTGATTTCATTATTTATCAACCGTAAACTCAATCTTTATCTTTTTGCTATCTTTTGGTACAGAGTTAACCCAGAAGAAAGAGAATCTAACATCAACATTCTGAACTCCCTCCGTAGAACTAATCAAACTTCGCACTTCTCCAGATTTTTTACCCTTGATTTTCTCTTTAAGCTCATCAGTATTGATCGTTGGGCCAATTTTAACATTTGTAGCAATTTCTACACTACTTCCATTAAATTTAGTGAAGTTAATATTTTTTATTCCATAATCATAAATCTTCTGATTATTGGAGGAATTAACTTTTTCTTTAGCTAAAGAATCAATTGCTGTTTTAATGCTATTATTTTCAAAAGCAGTAATTGAATAAATTGATGTCATCTTTAGTGTCGCCTTACCGTTTGGCGCTTCCTGGTTTACAGCTACAGATGAAGAGAATTCCCCGTCTTTGGCCGAAAAACTATCTTCTAGAATCGTATAGTTGCTGTCAAATTTCGATTTTAACTCTGACTTAATTGAATCAACACCTTCAGTGTTTAATTTAGCTTTAGCATTATTTATATCAGCTTGAGACACAACTTTTAATGTTTTTTTACTTCCACCAGATAATTGGCCGCCACGAGCAGATATACCCCCAATTGAAGATGTATATGTTTGCGCCTCTAAGTTGCACTGTTCGCCAATTACTGTAGCCTTAATACCAACTGTTGCACTCCCCGCAGAAATAGAACCACCCTTAATCTTTGCCCCCGGGATTGTTACATCCGAAGTTGTTACAAAATTACACTGACCAGCTGAAAAAGCTGAACCTTGTGCAATAGTTACCGGATCGCTATCGCCACTTTGTGAAAGAGTTAAGGTTCCAGATGCCGCCTCACCTTCTTCTCTAGTCCCGGTTGCATCAAATGTCACTTCACGAGTTTTACTCACAGTCTCTGTCTTCGAAAGAATTGTTTCATCAGAGGCAACATTCGAAACCCTTGAAACACCTTTAATACTGCTTGTTGAAGTTTTCGCAGTAATTACAATATTTGCAAACGGAGCGAAGAATATCGCCCAAATTATAAAAATCAAAAATAATGAAACAGCGCCAGAAATAATAAAAATTTTCTTCCTAAATTTCGAAAAGTCTGGAACTTTTATATTCTTTTTAGCTTTATTAGTTTTTGCATTCTTTAGGTCTGGCTTAGCCTTATTGAAATTTTTATTATCATCAATATCTAGGTTCTCAAGAAGCTCTGTCTCTTTCTCTTCCGGACTTGGACCGCTAAATTCTGAAATCGGTAGGCTCTCACCATCAATAACATCATCTCCATCAACCTCAAGAATATCAATTTCCGGAATCTCAGGTTTACTTTGTAATGTTTTTGCTACAGGTATTTTTGCTGCAGCCGACATGGTTTTTAAAGCTGAATTATTTGTAACAAAAACTATCTTTTTATCAGCCTTCTGGGCAGTACGAGATAATAGCCTAATATTTACAGCACTCCGAAAAACACCTAGGCTTTTTGGTGGAATAATTGCAATAATCCGTTCTTTCGAAGATTTTATTTTATTTACAACATCTGTAATATCATCTTCTACGTCAACATAAATTACATCTTTTGTAGTTTTTTCACTCATTTTCTACCTCTTTAAGTTCGCAAAATTCTATTTAGCTTGTCTCTGAAATTTTCACTCGCATTCTCGTCAGAGCTATAAGTATCATAACCGACTCGTAATAATCCCATTGCGGTGATAAATGTGTGGTCATTTATTTTTCCAGATTCATCCACCACACCAGAAACTTCTTCGGGCTTTATGTGTTTAACTGTAGGTTTTTTATTGAACGGCAACTCCTTCCACCAGTCACTATTTTCGAGACGTTCGGTCAAGGACTCTAGGCTAGATCCACCACCACAAAGCAAAATTCTAGAAGGAAGATAATCAATATTTTCGAAATCACTTAAAGCAAGTTCAACGCCCGAAACCCAAACATCAAGAGTATTTTCAATCGCATCCATTGCTTGCTGTGCAATATTAGACTTAAGTTTATCATTCGAAAGATTAACTTTAAGTTTTTCGGCATTTTTATATGATAACCCCATTTCGTTAGCGATCTGATTAGTGAAACTTCTTCCGCCTATTCCAAACATCTTAGTGCCTTCAACACCGCCATCATTAACAACTGCAATATCTGTTGTTCCGCCACCTACATCAGCTAAAATAGCTGTGAAGCTACTTGAAGAATCTGATCCAACAACACTTCGCGCTACAGCAAAAGGTTCAGCAGCAACCGCAATTAAATCAAGAGCCAGCTCATTTGCAACACGCTCGATAGCACCAATATGAACTGTTGGTGCGAAAGCTGTATATATCTGGATTGAAACATCTTTACCCTGAAAACCGATCGGATTTGAAACTTTATATCCATCTATATGAATACCTACAATTGCGGAGTTAACTAGCTTAATTTCAGCCTCTTGATTTCCTGTTTCGAGAGCAATTTCCCTCTGAGCTTTAAGTTGAGCACGCTCTTGAATTTTATCGATAATAAATTCCATCTCCGCCTCATCAAGTGGTCGATTTGGTTGAGGTCGACGGTATTTTATAGTGCTTGTTGCACCTTTGACTAATTCCCCGGCTATCCCTATTACAGCTTTCTTTGCTTGAATTTCAGCCTGATCTTCTGCCTCAATTAGTGCAGTTTCACAATTTTGGACAACACTTGCAATATCAGCAATGGCACCTGAATGCATATCAGAAACCTCTTGTCTCGCGCGACCAACACCTATTACACGAATTTCATCATCATGAATCTCAGCCACAAGGGCCTTTACGAATTCAGTTCCAATATCAAGCGCAACGATATGGTTATCGTTTAAATCTTCTCTTTGTTTATTCTTGAATAACATCTTAAAACTATTATAAAGCTTTTATGCTTTTTTTGCAAATTTTTATACCAAATAAGTGTACATATAGTACACTTATTCTTTTATTGAAGAGTCGCCTTAATTCGACGCACTCCAGCGCTCGAAGATTGCTCTTTAACAATTTTAAACTTCTTACCACCCTCTGCTAATTCTCTAGTATTATCAACATGTGGACCACCGCATATTTCTACACTGAAAGGTTTTTCGCCTTCAGCCTTCATTGTATACACTTTTACAGTTTCACCATATTTATCTCCAAACACGCCGATCGCCCCTAGCTCATTCAGCGCATAATCTGTCGGATATTCCGCCCAAGAAACATCTAGGCCTTTCGAAATCTGCTCATTCACAGTGTCTTCAATTTGTTTCTTTTCCTCATCTGTTAATTTACGGTCAAACGTAAAATCAAACCGCAAACGATCCGTATTAATATTTGAACCTTTTTGCGCAATTTGCCCTTCAAACATATTATGCAAGGCTGCATTCATTAAATGCGTTGCCGTGTGAAGCTTGCGGTGTTCAAGGGTTTGACCTTCAAGCCCACCCTTAAACTTACCTTTTGAAGCCGTTTGTGAACGTTCACGCTGTTCTTTCATTTTAACATTAAACTCTTCCTGCCAATTTTCTGAAAGCGGAATATTTCGGCGAACGGCTTCTTCGGTAGAAAGCTCGAGCGGGAAGCCAAAAGTATCATACAACTGAAATAACTCTACACCCGTCAATCCGTCTTTCGAAAACTTCTCAAGCTCACGCAATCCTTTTCGAAGCGTTCGACGAAAAGCTTTCTCTTCCTTCACCATTACAGCAATAATTTCATCACTCTTTTCAGCAACTTCTTGATAATCTGGAGCATAAATATCAACAATAACTGGAATAATCTGTTCTACAAAATTATCTTCAATTCCTAAATCAAAAGCCTTAGCCATTGCGCGACGAATAAATTTTCGCATAACATAGCCCTGCTCTTTATTTGAGGGCGTACATCCATCAACCGCCAAAAAAGTCGCACTTCGAAGGTGATCTGCAATTACACGCATTGAAGCAGTATTTTCGCTGTATTTTTTACCACTAATTTCTTCTATTTTATCGATGATTGGCTTCATTAAACTAATCTGGAAAACATCTGGGTTATTAATTTTAGCCGCGGCAATTCGCTCTAATCCTCCACCAAAGTCAACGTTTTTATGTTCAAGAGGTTCAAAAGAACCGTCCTCAAGACGACGATATTGCATAAACACCTGGTTACCGATTTCCATAAATCGACCGCTGTCGCTTGCAGGGTGGGCTTTCCCAAAGCTAGCATCGTGGTTTTCTTCGCCAAAATCATAAAAAACTTCAGAGTCTGGACCACACGGATCTCCGATTGGTGTAGTGTCCAATCCACCGCCTCGACTCCACCAGTTTTCTTTATCATTATAAAAGAAGATTCGACCGCCCTGAAGACCGAGCTTATCACCATTTTCAGCAGTATCAAGTTCAACGATTTTCGCATCAATTCCTTTTTCTGCAAAAACCTTTTGCCAAATTTTTGCAGACTCATCATCGCGGGGGATATTATATTTTTTATTTCCAATAAAACAAGATACGTATATCTTCGAAGGATCTAACCCAACTATATCTGTCAAGAACTCAAAAAACTGGCGAATTTGTTGCTCTTTAAAATAATCTCCGAGTGACCAATTTCCTAGCATTTCAAAAAAAGTCGTATGTCGGTTATCCCCAACATCATCAATATCTTGTGCACGCAAGCTAGTTTGGCTATCTGTCAACCTTACGCCTTCTGGGTGTTTTTTACCTAAAAGATACGGCAAAAGCGGCTGCATTCCGCTCCCCGTAAATAAAGTTGTTGGGTCATCTTTCAAGATTAAAGAAGCCCTTTTAATTACCCTGTGTCCATTTTTTTGGCAAAATTCTAAATAAGCTTTTCGGATTTCTTGTGCATTCATAAAAAATATTTTAACATATTTTCATTAAAAAATAAACAGGCCCAATCTAACCTGTTTATCTTTTATCTTATTGAAATGTAAACCAGTATGCCGCAAATCCAGCTGCTGCACCAAAGATCATTATAGCAATTATTGCTACAACAATTCCCCACCCGGATTTCTTTCGACGCTTTATCGGTGCTGAATACTCATCACTAGCAAGAATCGGCGTAGTTGATTTAGCTTGTTTTAGCTCTTTAACAATTGTTGGCTTTTGACTCTGGTTTAGCGTGATCTTTTTAAACTCGAAACTTTTTTGCTGGCTTTGATTCTGCCTCACCCCTAAAGGCCTTTTCTCAATTTGAGGATTTTGAACAAAAGGGGTTTTGGGTTGGTCTATATTTTTGTCAACAGATTGAATTATAACCTTATCATGATTTTCAGGCTTTTTTACTAATTGATCTATTTCTTCCTTATTAACATCTATTTTATTGGCCTGTTCTTTTTCTTCTGTATCTTTTTTATCCTCAAAAACAATCTGATTTTTGCTTTCCGAAAGGTCTTTAATTCCATCCTTTTTATGAACCGGAATGCTATCATTCTCTTGGTTATGATTACTTCCGATCTCTGGCATAACTTTTTCGAAAGTCGGTTCAGACTCAATCTTTGATGTATCTATAATCGGCTTAATACTTTTTCGCTCTGGAACCTCAATAGCTCGATCGCCGTGAAAAAATCTTAAATTATTATCATCTTCACCAATATTATAAACACCTGCATAAAATTTTGCTCGATCCGGGATTGTAGTCACCCTCTCTTCGGTATTAGCTGTTTGCTGCTTTTCCGATCGCTCTTCTTGAAGCGGTTTTATTTCTTTTTGCTCAGAACGTTTTTCTAGTCTAGCAACGCTCCTTTTTCTAATTGGAGAATTTTCCATCCTTTTTATATTTCGAACCGGCTTTTCTCCGCCGTAAGTTTCCAAAACTGGACTTTCGAAAGCAATTTTATCTTCTTTTTGAGAAAAAGGTACCCCAAAATTATCCCGATGATGTTCTAGCGGAACTGGAGCGCTAAAATCATCTAAAATTCGGACTTTAGTCTTTTTTACAGCCGGTTTTCTATCTATTTTCACGCTCTGAATATCTACATTTCGAATGTTATTTTTGCCAGATTCGTTACGTTTTTCTTCTGTATTTTGATGAAGTTGGTCTGCAGACCTTGGAGCTTTTCGGGCAAATACCATATCCTTACGGTTTACTGAATTTTCAGAACGATTTACTGTGTCCGAAAAATTATTCTTATTTTGTGTATTCGGAACAACCCCGTTTTCAAGATAACTTCCAACTGCTTTATCTAGTTCTTCAAAATCTATATCTCTCATATTTTTCCTTTTATTTTACTATTTCAAAAACTTTTTGGGTAATCTGTGCAAATTTTTCAACGCTTAAACTTGCACCACCAACTAACAACCCGTCAACACCTTTAATTTTAACGTAGTCTGTTGCAAACTCCGGCTGAACACTTCCGCCATAAACTACTTGAATTTCTTCAGCAGTTTTAGCGCCATATAAATTTTTAATTTGGCTTCGGATAGTCTTTACGGCTTTTCGAATGTCGTCTGGATTAGCGTTTACTCCGGTTCCAATTGCCCAAACCGGTTCATAGGCGATGATAACTTTCGAAATATCTTCGCTCGAAACGTTTGCAAGCCCGCCTAATAACTGGTCGTTTAGCACTAAATTTGTTTCGTCATGATTTCGTTCATCCGAAGTTTCACCAATACAAAGAATCGGGCGAATATTATTCCTGATAGCTGCTGCAACTTTTGCACGAATATCCTTATCTGTTTCATGAAAAATATTTCGCCTTTCAGAGTGGCCCACAAGTGCATATTGCACGATTCCTCGAAGCTGAGAAATCGAAACTTCACCAGTGAAAGCACCTTGATCACGCCAATAAAAATTCTGAGCAGCAAGTTTAAATTGACGGTGATTGATTTGTAGACTTAAAGATTGAAGCGTAAAAGTTGATGGCGCAAGAATAATTTCCATCCCACGGTGAGCTTGAACTTTTTCACTTAATTTATGCAAGAAAATACTCGACTCTTGCATATTTAAATTCATTTTCCAGTTGGCGATAACAAGTTTTTTGTTCATAATACCCTTATTTTAACATTTTATTTTATTTTTGTAAATTCTTATGCTTTATCTTCCAGAACTTCAAATCCTGGCAAAATTTCACCACTCATTAGTTCTAGAGCTGCACCGCCACCAGTTGAAATTAATGAAAAGTCAGCAATTTCAGAATTTCGATTTGACCAATTTAGAGCAAAGGCTGACGTGTCGCCACCACCAATGATCGATTTAGCGCCATTATTCTTTGTAGCTTTCGAAATCTGCAAACATGTTCGGCGTGAACCTTCAGCAAAGTTCTCGAACTCAGCGTAGCCAACAGTTCCGTTCCAAACGACCATTTTAGCTTTCGAAATTTCACTCTCAAGTTTTTGAATTGCTCTTTCACCTAAATCCAGAATTATTTCATCTTCATCAACAGAGATAACTCGTTTTTCAGCACGCTCAGCATCTTTCGAAAATTCTTTCGCTACAGCAACTTCTTCTGGTAAAATGATAAAATCTCGAAGACCTTCAAAACCAACTTTCTTTTCAGCTAATCTAAAAATTTGCTCAATAACTTCCTTTTGGCCATCTTCAATTCGACTTTTTCCAACCTTAACATTAAGATATTTTAAAAAAGTATTCGCAATTGCGCCAGCTACAATAATTTTATCTGCCCGCTCAACAAATTTTTCAATCAATGGTAGTTTATCTGAAATTTTTGCACCCCCCATAACTGCAACGAACGGCCTTTCTGGATTTTTAAAAGCTTCTGAAATAGTTAGATATTCTTTTTCGAGCAATAATCCAGCTACACTTGGAAGCTTTTTTGCAATTCCACTCGTTGAAGTATGTTCTCGATGAATAACACCAAAGCCATCTTGTACGAATACATCCGCTCCCGTAACCTGCAATAATGCGTCTGCAAAATCTGGCGAGTTAGATTTTTCACCTTTCGAAAA
>CAUUHU010000007.1:0-22127 GCA_963545035.1 uncultured Candidatus Saccharibacteria bacterium
CTAGTGCTAGCATTAGGGTCTACAGAGTAGTAGCGATAATACAAGACATTATCTTCAGGATTTGCATGGTTTACTAGCGGATCCTCAACTGTGATAGTGTCTCCGACTGAATAGCTTCTACCATCACTGCCTGTGATTGTGTAGTATGGGTAGCCCTCTAGCTCAGTAGCTGGTTCTACAGTATATCCAGCAGGTGTAACCACGTCACCAGTAAGCCAACTAAGAGTTGGGTCTTCTGGTGATGAATAGTCAAGATACAGCATACGATTAAGTGCTGGATCGTTTGCTGTAACCTCTTCAGCATAAACATACTGTGTAGTAATGTTTTGAGCCTGTACGGCTGTCGCTACTGTAATAGTAGCGACTAGAACGACACCATATTTTGCAAGTTTTTTGTTAAGAGACATGATACATGTCCTCCTTTATAATATTTTTTTTAAAGTTCTAAGTTCTGAATAAAAATCAACTCTGCTTAAATAATACCATAAAAAATCAAAAATGTCAAGTATATTTTAATATTTTCTATAGTAAAACTTGATTTTTATAACGCTTTTGGTTATAATGGGGCTTAGGAAAACTATAATTTTTTATAAAGGTGGAAGGGAATTATAAAGATGAAAAGGCGTAAAATAATATTTGGCTTAGTTTTAGTTGTTGCTATTTTGAGTCTAGGTGCAAACATTTTTCAATTTATTAGATATAATAACGATGTAGCTGCGGTAAAAAGCCCAGTTGGAACAGTTTGTGACGATAAAATTATCGATAAATACAACAACATAAAAGGACCAAAAGATGCATACGAGAAAAATTCAAAGGCCCTAGGCGAAGAAATTTCAAAAATGTCGGGGAACGAAAAAGACGCCAACTGTGTAGCAATAAGGTTTTTGATTGGAACGAATAACCAACAGGAAACATATAAAAAACTAAAAGAAATGGTGGAAAAAGGCCAAAGCCCAAGCCTTAAAATTGCCAACATCCGTAACATATATAAAATGGATCCTTCAGGTTTTGAAATTGAAAGTGTAGGGGACGCACTCAATGAATAGTAGAAGAATACTGCTTGCTGTAGCGCTTTCTTTTTTTGGTGTTATAGCATTTTCTAAGGGTGCAAGTGCTGGCGTGCCTTTATCGGTACAAAGGCAGTTAAGAGATGCTTGTAGGGGCGGGACTATGTATCAGGTTGAGTATGATGGTTCCACGTCTTTTTTTGAGGAATACGGTAAAAATGACGTGGCTTCTGCAAACTGGGTTTCTTCTGATATCAATGGAGATAATGTTGTTAACTCCGTTTATGAGAAGCATAATTTTGAAATTAGTGAAAGTAATAGAACCTTTTATATGAATACAGCCGTTTTGCCATGTAGAGGGCATCAGAGTGGTACTGCAGTTAATGTTCGAATTGATGCGGGTCGATATAATGCTGGTGACTTTATTGTTATACCTCCCGAGGCTTATGGTACTTATGGTCAAGGTACACAGCATAAATATAGTTTTGGTCAAGGCCAGGTGATGCGTAGCGGTAAGATTGAGATTATTGTAAAAAGTAGTGCTATAAATAGGCTTAGAGATGGAGATTATATTAGTTTTTCGTTTCACCAATGTGCCAAGACAGAGTTAACAAAGATAAATTATGGCACGGATGTAGATAATAACGATTCGGGAGAAGGTAAGGGTGGTTGTTATAGTCGAAAGATAGACATACGTGTCAAAGTGCCAAATAGATTCAATGTTGAGTCTAGCACTAGGGCGGCGGTATTAAATTCTAGCGAGAGTCTAAATTCTAACGACTCAAGATTTAGAAATAATGGTCGAAACAACCCACAAACTGCAAGAGTTGGCCAATGGGTTTCATTTAGGCACAGCGTAGTGGCTAAAGACTTCAACAGGTCTGATGTTCAAGGTTCTGGATCTTATACTACATTTAGAAATAACGGTAGTGGGGATACGCCTATTAGTAGCAACGGTGGTTTTGTTTGGCGAAGATATGGCTATGAATCTCAAAAAACTTTGATTAATCAAGGTCTTATTACTAACCCAGTAAATAGTGTAAATGGAAATAATGAAACGTTTAGGGTCACTAGAGATATGGCTGGAAAAACTATTTGTTCAAGTATGGCATATAGAATTGAAGCTGGAGACGTGGATGGACGCAATAGGTACAACCAAAGAACAAACGAGGCCTGTGTATATGTTCCATATAACTTTGATATCACTCCTTGTGTGCAAATAGATAGAATTAAAAACTGCTCAGGTGGCGATATTGACGTACCGACTGATGGTAGAATTCCGCCAGATCCAAATAACGGTGAGGAAATTGAAGTTCCTGATAATGGAACAAGAACTTCTCCGATAAGATATAAAATTACAACTTGGCGTGTTCCTTCTGCCAGGGAAGGCCGTGTAACTGTAAATAACAGGCGGGAAAATGAAAATAGCGATACTTGTGCTGCAAATAATTTCTACTGGCAAGATTATCAGGGGTTAGAAAATTGTAGAGTTGTTAGAGAAGATAGCTCTGGGAGTTCGTACGACAGAAATACGAGAATCGCAGACTTTGTTCCTGAAATTGAAGATGGAGCTGAAGTTGGAACGCGATATTGTGTAGCGCTTTCAATCTCACCATTTAGGATGAGCGATAGTCAAAGCAAAGCTGAGCAAGATGCAAATACTAGACAATGGAGGCATAGTGCGCCAATCTGTATCAAAGTTGTGAAAATGCCAAAAGTTCAGTTCTGGGGAAATGGTGTATTTTCTCGTGCAGGTATTAGGGCTAGCTTATCTCCAACAAAGCAAGGAGTACTAGGCTCTTGGGTTGAATATGAAGCTATAACGGGTGGAACTATTCGAAACTTCCGTACAGAATCTTCGCAAAGCACACGTCGATTGGCTATTGAAAATTATGTTTCAACAGGTAATTTTGGACAAGGAGCTTCAAGCATTGACTCGATTATTAATTCGATTTCTTCTAAGTTCCCTAGGGCAAACTTAGATAATGCGACAACAAAAGTTACTGTTCATAATAATAACAGTACTACAATAAATGGCTTAACAGCAAGTAGGCGAACGGAGATTATTTATGGTAATAATCTTCGAATCTCTGGCAATATCGTAAATAGCGATAGGGTTGTGAATAGCGATAATGATTTTAGGCAGATAATAATTATTGCAAGTGGAAATATTACTATTGACCCTAGCGTTAAAACTGTTGATGCTTGGTTGATTGCTAAGGGAACTATCAATACTTGTGCCGTAGGTGGTAACCAGAACGTAGGAGATGTTACAACGGAAAAATGTAATGAACAGTTGCAAATTCGGGGTGGAACACTTTCGAATAGGCTCAGGCTATGGCGAACGTTTGGTTCTGATGGAAAGACTGCCAGTTCTCTTTCGGAGCCAGCAGAAATAATCAAGCAGTCTGCAGATACATATCTGTGGTCGCAAGCACAATCTGGTGGCCAAGGAAAGATCGTAACAACTTACACTAAGGAACTTCCGGTGCGGTATTAAGGAGAAACAATGAAGAGTAATAAGAATTTTAAAAAGGGTGGCGTTTCAATGTTTATCGTCATCGTTGTCGGCGTTTTAGTTTCAATTATGTCGGCAAGCTTCCTTAGGCTTATGTTTCGCGATCAAGAGCAAGCTAGCAAGTTAGACCTTTCACAAAGTGCTTATGATAGTGCACAGGCTGGAGTTGAAGATGCAAAAAGATTTTTGCGAATATTCCGCTCAGCCTGTGGCTCATCTGGCACAGGTAGTTTTGAGGGAGTAACCTACAACTGTAACGCTATGAGGAGCGCAATTCAAAACGAGAGTTGCTATACTCTAGCAACCGCAGGAATTGGAAATGCTAACGGTGAAACAATCATTCAAACAAACTCAGGTTCAGGCGGAGCAAGTAGTCGTGATGCGGATTTAAACCAGGCGTATACATGCGTAAAAATTAGAATGAATACTGCAGACTTTCTAGGGAGAACAAATGATGGTGCGCCTTCAGTTATTAGTCTTAAGGGTACTACAACATTCAATCGCGTGCGTATTCGATGGCATTCAAGAGAAAATATGACAAACGGTAATAATATTACGTTAGACTCACTAAGCAATCCATCGGCACGCCCAAACATCAATGCGCAAAACTGGCGTAATCAGAATCGACCCGCCATCTTGAAGGCTCAATTCTACGGTTACATTCCGGGTTCTGGAGGATCATCTTCAAACATGGATACGCCATATCCAGATGATGGAAATGGCGCGAGCGAGATGCTCTTCTATCCAACAAACAGTACTAGCGCATTAAGTTCAAACGTGTCAAATATGCCAACAGTTCGAAGAAACGAATCTTCTTCACAAGCAACTACCGATTACACTTTTACGAAGTGTTCGGATAGAATGGATGCAAATTCTAATACGTATGCCTGTGAAACAACGGTAAATATTGGCCGAAATGTTAACCCTAGTGATGTTCTATATTTGCGTTTGACGCCGCTAATGAACGATTCAAACTTCAAGGTTGAATTATTGAATGGCGATACTATAGTTGATTTTGCTGGTGTTCAGCCAACAGTTGATTCAACTGGTCGCGCTAACACGCAATTAAGGCGTGTGGAGAGTAGAATTGGATTTAATGATACTAGCTTCCCGGTTCCTTTGTTTTCAGCGCAAACTGAAAGCGACGAAGAACCTATTTGTAAAGAGTTTTCAGTAACACGATTAACCAATTCAAATGTTAACTGTAGAAATCAGTAATATAAGCAATATAAAATAGCCTTTCGAAAGGCTATTTTATTTATATTTTAATTATTTTGCGTATTCAATTGCTCGAGTTTCTCGTATGATATTAACTTTAATTACACCGGGATATTGCATTGTGCTTTCGATTTTATCGGCGATATCTCGAGCCATTTTAATTGCTGAAAGATCATCAACGGCTTCAGGAGAAACAATTACTCGAATCTCGCGACCAGCTGAGATTGCATAAGCCTTATTAATACCCTTAAAGCTTGTAGCGACATTTTCGAGCTCGCGCATTCGCTCAACAAAGTTTTCAGCAGAAGCATTCCTTGTTCCTGGTCGAGAAGCACTCATTGCGTCAGTTATTTTAACTATAATTGCTTCAACCGTAGTAGCTTCAACGTCTTCATGATGTGCAGCTATAGCATTAACTACTCGTGGATCCATGCCATATTTTTCGGCAAGTTCAGCGCCAATTTGGGCGTGTTTACCTTCGATTTTGTGAGTTACGGCTTTTCCAATATCGTGGAATAGGGCGGCAGTCTTGGCGATTGTTACGTTTGCGCCAATTTCTTCAGCGATAAGTCCGGCAACATTAGCCATTTCGGTTGAATGTTTAAGAACGTTTTGGCCGTAGCTTGTTCGAAATTTTAACTCACCTAAAAGTCGTAGCATTTCTCGAGGTAAGCCAGAAAGCCCAACCTCTCGTGCAGCATCTTCACCAGCGCGATTGATTTCTTTATTGATTTCGCGTTCTGCTTTTTCTACAACCTCCTCGATTCGTGCAGGATTAATTCGGCCGTCTTTCATTAGTAATTCAAGTGCAAGTCTAGCGATTTGGCGGCGAACAGGGTCGAAGCTTGATAGAACAACCATTCCGGGAGTATCATCAACAAGAATATCTACGCCAGTTTCGCGCTGAAGAGCTTGAATGTTGCGACCTTCTTTTCCGATAATCCGACCTTTCATTTCGTCATCTGGGAGTTTAAGCGCTGTAACGGTTCTTTCGGCTGTAACTTCGCTAGAAATTCTTTCCATAGCGGAAACTAAAATTGTTTGAGCGCGTTCCTCGGCGTCTTCAGTTGCATTTTTTTGAAGTTTTGCAACTAGATTTATCATATCTTGAGTCACGCTTTTTTCGGTAAGTTTAAGAATTTTCTCAGCAGCTTCTTTTTTCGAAAGCTTTGCAATTTTCTCGAGTTTTTCGTGCTGTTTTTTTCGAATTTCCTTAACTTCATTTTTAAGTTTTTCAACTTCAATTTCATCATTTCGAAGTTTTTCGTTGCGAGAATCGATTTGATCAAGCTTTCGATCGAGTGATTCTTCGCGCTCAGCTAAACGATTTTCGGTTTTTCGAATTTCCTTGCGTCGTTCAGATTCATCTTCGTTAGCTTTCTCAGTGATTCTTAATGCTTTTTCATTAGCTCTTTCTAGGATTTCTGCTGACTTTTTTCTTGCCTCGGCAATAATTTTATCAGAGTTATTTTTTGCGTTTGCAGATTTTATTTTTTGATACGTAAAAGCTCCAGCACCGCCAAACAAAACGCCAAGCGCAGCTATCAGTATATCCATATTTTTCCTTTCATCAAAAATTAATTTAAAAAATCAAAAAGCAATTACTATGCCCAGACCCATTTTACCATAAAAAAGTTATTTTTCAAAATTGCGAAAAAAAATATTTTAGTGTATAATTTAATTATGTTTATGTCTTTTTTAACTTGGTGGTATGGAAAAGGTTTAGCTTGGCGTGCAGAAAAAATATTAGATGGAGTTGAGCGGTCGATAGACACTTTTTCTCTTGGATTATTAGTAAAAACTTGGTTTTCACCGTTTCGACAGATTGATGCGATTGCGGTTTCGAATGTTTCACTTGAAGTTCGAATTCGAAAATTCTTTGATAAACTTTTTTCACGGTTTATCGGTGCTTTTTTAAGAACGATAGTGATGATTATTGGTGTGTTTTTTATTGCTTTTAAGGCTTTGTGGGGTTTAGCTATGTTATTGTTATGGTTAATTTTACCAGTTTTGCCACTGATTCTTATTGTAGTTTTTACAACAGGTTGGACGCCAAAAATTGTCCCAAAAATCCGTGATGATTTTACGACCTGGCAGAAAAATAATAGTTTGAAAGAAGAAGCGAAACCGGTTAAAACAAAGAAAAGGGGGTGGCTATGAGTTTTAATTATAACCATTTACGAGCAAAAAAATCACGCTTAATGAATGTTCTAAGATTATTTCTACCTCTCTTAAATTTGCTTAAGATTGTTGGTGCTATAAGCGGTTTTTCTTTGATTTTTATGGATTCGGCTTGGGGTTGGATAGTTTTAGCTGTCGTTTCGGTTGTAACAATAATGATTCACTGGTGGAACGGTGAGTTGCATAGATTGGCGCCTTCGGCGGAGCTTACTATTGAAGGGCAGATGGCAAGCAACATACTCGGTAAGCTACCAAAAAATCCGACAAGTGAACAGATTGCTAAAATTGTTCTTGAAAGTTCTGGTGGAAAATTTATTGCTGCTAGGTTTGGTCTTGGGAAAACTACGATAGAAAGCTTGGTTCAGATTCCACAAAATTCTCCAGAAAATATTTTTCAAACTGCACTTCAAATTCAACAAAAATTAAAAACCAAAACTGTTTCAGGGTCGGTTTTAGCTTTAGCTATTGTTCGAAATTTTCCAAATTATGAAACGCTTTTAGCTCAATTCTATGTTGATTTTGAAGATCTTGAGAGAGGTGTGCTCTGGCATGATCATATTTTTTCACTAATTAATAAATCTAAGATCCCGATGAAAACTGGTGGAATCGCAAGAGACTGGTCATTCGGATACACGCCAACATTGAATCGTTTCGGGGTAAATATCACTAATCAAGTATCAAATAATATTCTAATGTCTTCGAATTTGGAACAGCACAAAGAGCTAGTTTCAAAAATGATTGAACAATTTAGCGGCCAAGGTAAGCAAAATATCGCTCTTATTGGTGTCGATGGTGTTGGTAAAACAACAGTTGTAAACTCTTTTGCGGCGAAAATTGCTAACGGTAGTGAAAAAATACCTTCAAACCTGAAATTTAGACAAGTTATCTCATTGGATGCATCCTCGTTGATCGCTGCGGCTCCTGGACGTGGTGAAATTGAAAATTTGCTAAATTATGTTTTGAATGAAGCGTATGCTGCTAAAAATATTATTATTTGTCTCGATAATGCGCAATTATTCTTTGAAGACGGAGTTGGTTCGGTTGATGTTTCGAATTTACTCCTGCCAATAATTCAAGGTGGGGTTTTACGTATGATTTTAACTATGGATGAGCAGAGATTTTTGCAGATTTCAGCTAAAAATCCGGCCTTAGCGCAGGCGATGAATAGGTTGCAGGTAAACCCAGCTAATTATGATGAAACTTTGGCGGTCATGCAAGATAAGCTTTTACTTTTTGAACACCAAAATGGAGTTTTATATCAATTTCAAGCACTTAAAGAATCCTATCGGTTAAGTCAAAGGTATATCTTTGACTTAGAAATGCCGGGTCGAGCAGTTAGATTATTGGAAATGTCGGCTGGTTTTGCTGAGAATAAAATTGTTACAGCTAGTTCGGTTGAAAAAGCTATTGAGCAAACTATGAATGTTAAGATTTCGACAGCAAATGTTAATGAAGAAAAAGAGACTCTTCTTAATCTAGAAAATCTACTTCATGCACGAATGGTTGGGCAGGAAAAAGCTGTTTCGGTAGTTGCGAATGCCTTACGTCGAGCGAGAACTGGGGTTCGAAATCAGAATCGACCAATCGGAACATTCTTGTTTCTTGGTCCAACTGGTGTTGGAAAAACTGAGCTTTCGAAAGCGCTTTCCGAAGTATATTTTAATGGCGAAAATAATATCATTCGTCTTGATTTGAATGAATATGTGAATCTTGATGACGTTTCGCGATTAATTGCGGATGGGTCGCGAGATGCGAGTTCGCTAACCGCTCAAATGATGAAAAAACCTTTCTCGGTTGTACTTTTAGATGAAATTGAAAAAGCACACCCGAACGTGTTGACGGCGCTTTTGCAGGTTCTGGATGAAGGTATTTTGCGCGATGAGAAAAACCGAGAAGTTTCATTTAGGGATGCAATTATTATTGCAACATCTAATGCTGGAGCGGAAAGGATTCAAGAACTTATTGCGCGTGGCTATGATTCTACGAGTGCTGAAGAAGTTATTGTAAATGATTTGATAGCTAGCCGTGAATTTAGGCCTGAATTCTTAAACCGTTTTGATGAAATTGTTGTTTTTGAGCCTCTCACAAAAGAGAATCTATTGCAGATTATTGATCTTATGATTGCAGGAGTAAATAAAACTCTTGCTGGGCAGAAGATTTCAGTTTCAGTTACGCCTGAAGCACGATTGATGCTTGCAGAGATGGGTTACGATCCAAAATTGGGAGCTCGACCGATGAGAAGGGTTATTCAACGTGTTGTAGAAAATACAATTGCGCGAAAAATGCTTGCGGGCGAAGCTCAGCCTGGTTCAAATATTGAAATTACACCAGATATTGTTCAGCAAAGTTAAAATATAAAAATAAATCGGCGAGATAATCGTCGATTTTTAAATTCATTTTTTGGAGGGCCAGGAGGGGCTCGAACCCTCGACACCCTGCTTAAGAGGCAGGTGCTCTAACCGGCTGAGCTACTGGCCCAATACTTGTATTATAGCATATTTATTTTTAAAAATAAAGTCTTTTTTATTTTTTAGGCTCTATTTTATAAACAAAATGAGCTCCAGATATTTTGAAAGGCTTTAAATTTTTAATTTCGAAGCCATAACTTACAAAAAGAAGAGGCGATTTTTGTGCATTAGCTTGAATTTGGGATAATTTAAGCATTTTAGAGATTCTTTCTTGATAGCCAAAAGTGTAGAAAACTGTAATATTTTCGATAGGAAAAACTGTCCAGAAATTCTTAAGATAAATTTGAATATTTTTACATTTTCGAAGTCTAATTTTCGAAAAAAACACAAGAAAGGGATTAATTTCAAAACCGATTGCGCGAGCATTGAAATTGCTCGCTACTTTTAGTACAACGCCATCTCCCGACCCAATATCGACCAATACGTCCTTTTTAGAAAGATTGATAGTTTTAAATAGTTTAATAAGTTCTTTCTTGTGAGTTGGAACATGTGGCGCACCGAATAAAACAGTTAAAAGAAAAACGGCGATAATTAAGCCGAAAAATATCATTAATAAATAAAAAATAATTTCCATAAAAACCTGGTACCCCCGGTAGGACTCGAACCTACGGCCAGGAGGGTAGAAACCTCTTACTCTAATCCACTGAGCTACGGGGGCGTACCTAAAATAATTATATCAATTTTTTTTAAAAAAGTCCATATGTTTATTTTAAAGCAAAAACCTCCAGATAGTGGAGGCTTATGCTAAAACAAAAAAGATCAAATGGTGCGGGCGGAGAGAATCGAACTCTCATCACTTGCTTGGAAGGCAGGTATATTAGCCGTTATACGACGCCCGCATACAGTTATTATACCAAAGAATTTTTATAAAAGCAACACTTTTTTGAAAAAAGAACGTGTTTATGTTAATATAATAACATGAAACTAAACGATTATGTTGTAAAATCTAATTTGGAAGAAGTTGCTCACTCCAGTGGTTATGCTAAAGCTCAATCCGGTAGACGTTTTGGTGCTGCTAGTACGCAAAGCTTTAGTCAGCGTCAGGCGGCCGATTATCGTAACTCGAGAATTCGTTCTTATGGTGATTCAAAATTAGGCCAATTAAGAATGGCACAAAAAACTAAAATGGAGTCATCGATGACAGCCCTTGATCAAATTCGTCAAAAGCGTATTGAAAGGGAAAGTAACGATTATATGTTTAATTCTAATCGTCAAAAAAATACGGTTACTGGTAATCAAATTGATCGAGCAACTAGAATGAGAATGGAAGCGCGAGGGATGGATAGTGAAAATAGATTCGATAATGTTTCTCAGTCGGGAGTGGCTGGTTTTTATGGTTCTTCAAGAACCTCGCAATCCACGCAGAATATTACGAAAGGTTTTCAGCCAGAAATTAAACCAAAATTTTAAAGCTTGATTTTTAACCGAGCGTGTGTTAAAATTATTAAAGCTATGGCGGATGTAGCTCAGTTGGTTAGAGCGCTGGTTTGTGGCACCGGAGGCCGTGGGTTCGAATCCCATCATTCGCCCCAAGTAAATTTGAGCTCAAGGCTCTTTTTTATTTGACTAAGTGTATAAAATATGATATAATTTTGGTTAGTTTTTTGCCAAGGAGGAATAAAAATGGCCAAAATGAACCTTGAAGATATTAGATTAACTGAAAATATGCATGATAAATTTTCTAGCACTTTTCAGGAATTTCTCTCTTCTCACATAAGTTTTCAGAGTTTAGGGGTGGAGCATGTTAAAATATTAACAATTATTGAATCGTCATTAATATTAGCGGCTCAAGATATACTTAGGGAAAGCTCTGAAGCGGAAAATACGGATACGGAGATTGAAATTATGACAATTTTTGAAATCCTAAATGGTAAAGAGCTAAGCGAAAGTTCAGTGATTAAGTTTAATTTGAGGGTTATGAAATATATACTTGAAAATATAAACAATTATAGCTCTGAAACTGTTAATCGTATGTGTAGAAATGCTAGAGAGTATTATAATAAGCATAAGCATTCTCTAGATCAATAAAAAACTCCCAATGGCGGGAGTTATTTAATTATGAAAATAAAGTTTCAATTTTTGCGCCAAGTGAATTTAATCGTTCAGCAAAATCTTCGTATCCGCGATTAATATTATACACATCACGCAAGGTTGAAATTCCTGGCGCGGCAAGCATCGCAATTAAAACAACAACACTCGGGCGAAGTGCGCTTGGCGCGATGATATCGGCTGGTTTCCATTTTGTTGGACCAGAGATATAAACACGGTGTGGATCAACGAGTTCAATTCTAGCATTTAATTTTGAGAGTTCCGTAAAATAAATTGCGCGATTTTCGTAGCTCCAGTCGTGAACTAAAGTTCGGCCTTCTGCAATGGTGGCGATTAGGCCTAGGAAAGGTAAATTATCCATGTTTATTCCGGGAAAAGGTAGCGCATGCAATTTGTCTTTTGCGGCATGTAATTTCGATTTTTTAACAGTAATGTCAACTAAGCGGGTTTTTTTATTTTTCGAAAGATATTCGGGGCTAATTTTGAATTTTGCGCCCATTTGTTCAAGTGTTGCGAGTTCGAGTTCGTTAAATTCAATAGGTGCACGTTTAATAGTGATTTCTGAGTTTGTAACTAGAGCAACAGCAATAAAGGTAATAGATTCAATTGGGTCTTCGCTAACATAATATTCAACATCTTTATTGATTTTATCTACCCCGTGAACTATTAATGTCGTAGTGCCAATTCCTTCAATCTTAACACCTAATTTTTCTAAAAAGAAACACAAGTCTTGAACCATATAATTTGGGCTGGCATTGCGAATAGTAATTTTTTGACCTGAAAGTGCGGCAGCCATAATAATATTTTCAGTAGTCGTATCACCACGCTCAGTTAAAAGAATTGCTTTTTCGACCTTTTTAGGCTTATTTATAACGTTATAATAATCTGTTTCTGCAACAATATTCGCCCCAAAATGTTTAAGACCAGCAAGATGTGGCTCAACGGTTCTAGTTCCGAGGTTGCAACCGCCCGAAAAAGGAATTTGAAAATTAGAATATTGATGTAACAGTGGCCCAAAAAACATTAAGATACTACGGGTTCGTTTGGCTGAATCGATATTCATATTTTCGAAATTTAATTCATTTGGTGGTATAATTTCTAGATCATTAGAGTCGTTTAGCCATTTTGTTTTGACACCAATCGAATTTAAAACTTCAAGAATTCTATTAACTTCTTCAATCTTTGCAACATGACGAAGAGTAGTTTTTCCTTTGTTTAGAAGGGAGGCGCAAAGTAGCCCGACTGCCGCATTTTTTGAGGTTTTAACTTCAATTTCTCCGGAAAGTTCATGGCCGCCATGAACTCGAAAGTTAGTTTTTTTCTGAGAATTAACAGATATAATTTCGCTAGAAAGTTCTTCTGAAATGCGTGCAAGCATTTCAACTGTAATATTTTGCTTACCGCTTTCGATACGATTTATTGCGCTTTGTGAGGTGCCAATTTTTTCGGCTAATTCAGCTTGGGTTAGATCTTGGTGCAGACGGTATTCTTGAATTAATTGACCAATTTTTTCTAGGTAGGACTGTTCATTGTTCATAATAGAATTATACTACTTATGATATAAAAAACGCAAGTATTTTTTTGAGATTTTGTGTTCGGGTATTAATTGTGATAAAATGTGAGAATGATATAGCGATATTTTTATACTATTTTTGTGGTTGAGGGTGCTTTAATTAAAAGGAGATTTTTATGTTTGATGAAAAAATTTTTGATGCAATTGAAAATGAAGAATATCGCCAACGCGAAGGTTTAGAATTAATCCCGAGCGAAAATTATGTTTCGAGGGAAGTTTTAGCGGCTTTAGGGTCTGTTTTGACAAATAAATATTCTGAAGGTTATCCCGGAAGAAGATATTATGGTGGACAGGAAAATACAGATATTATTGAATCTTTAGCGATTGAACGTGCTAAAAAGCTCTTTAAATGCGACCACGCGAATGTTCAACCTCATAGTGGAGCAAACGCAAATGAAGCAGTTTATAATGCTTGGTTGGAAGTTGGCGACACCGTTCTTGGAATGGATTTAGCTCAAGGGGGTCATTTAACCCATGGTTCACCAGTTACAAGAAGTGGAAAAATTTATAACTTTATACGGTACGGTTTGGATGAAAATGGTGAAATAGATTACAATCAAATTGAGAAACTGGCCGAAAAATACAAGCCTAAAATTATTCTTGTAGGATTTTCGGCATATCCTGGTGAAATAGATTATGCTCGAATTTCGAAAATCGGCAAAAAACACGGCGCAATGTTAATGGCTGATGTGGCGCATACTGCGGGATTAATTGCGGGCGGTGTTCTTGAAAACCCATTTGATTATGGATTTAATGTAGTTACAACCACAACGCATAAAACTCTGCGCGGCCCACGTGGAGGGATGATTCTTTCTAATGGAAAAGTGGGAAATCCACTCAAAAAACCAGAAAAAACTCTTGAAAATTTACCAACTTTAATTGATCGAAGTGTTTTTCCAGGAACGCAAGGTGGGCCACAAATGCATTCAATTGCAGCGAAAGCGGTTTCGTTTTATGAGGCTCTTCAGCCAGAATTTAAGGACTATGCCAATCAGGTTGTAAAAAACGCTAAAAGGCTAGCTGAAGAACTTTCGAAAAGAGGTTTTAAGCTTGTTGCGGGAGGAACGAAGAATCACTTAATTTTAGTCGATGTTTATTCTAGTTTTGGAATTGATGGTAAAACGGCAGAACGCGCGATGGATGAGATCGGGTTAACATTAAATGCTAATTCGATCCCTAATGATAAATTGCCAATGTTTACGCCAAGCGGTATTCGTTTAGGTACGCCTGCGATAACCTCTCGAGGTATGAAAGAGGAGCAGATGGAACAAATCGCCGAATGGATGAGTTTTGCAATCGAAAATCGTGATAATCCTGAAGAGCTCGCGAAAGTTAAAAAAGAAATTGCTGATTTCGCAAGGATTTTCCCGTTACCAAGTGATGTGTAAAATTTGAATACAATAAAATTTTCATGATATAATATAAGTATTATGAGTAAAGTTTTTTCGAAAATAAGAAAATGGCGTGCTAGTTTTGTGCTACTTGCAATTCTTTCTGGATTTTTAGCGATAGTTTTTTCTACAATTTCGAAAGCCTCTATTTGGTTTGATGAAGCTTTTTCGGCGTATATAATCCGGTTTAGTTTTGCAGATATTTGGCATTATACATCTGTTGACGTTCATCCTCCTTTATATTATTTTTGTTTGAAGATTTGGAGTTTAATTTTCGGCAGAAGCGATTTAGCGCTAAGAAGCATGTCGGCACTTTTTGGTGTTTTGACAATTTTGGCAGCTTATTTGTTGGTTAAGCGGCTTTTTAATAAGAGAACGGCATTAATATCGAGCGGGCTTTTAGCTATATCTCCAATGCTGATTCGTTATTCGCAAGAAGCTAGAATGTATACAATGATTGCATTTTTGGGTGTTGTTGCGGTGCGGGCTTTTTATGAAGGCTGGATGGTTAAAAGCGATGCAAAAACAATTAAAAGCTGGCGTTTTATATATGTTTTAGTGGTTTGTTTAGGGATTTGGACGCAGTATCTTTATGGGCTTATTCCGGTTTCTTTATGGATTTATAGAGGTTTTTTGGTTTGTAAGCGTAGAAAGTTGGAACGAAAAAATATTTGGTTTCAACTCTTAAAAATCAGAAAGAGTCAGAAAAGTAGCATTCTTTATGATTTTTTCGGAGAAGATTGGCTTAAGGTACACTTAGCTATTGCTATTTTGTATTTGCCATGGATTCCGTTTTTCATTGCACAAACAGCTTACGTTAAGGAAAAATTTTGGATTTCTGCTATAGATTTTTCAACAGTTCCAAATATGATTTCGAATTTTTTGTTCTACTTAGATGCGAATAAGACAAATGGTTGGCTTTCGATTATTGCGGTATTAATTATAATTATTGTATTTTTTGCGATAAAATTGGAGTTAAAAAATAAGGTTTTCGAAAAAAATATTCAGTTGATTTTGAGTATTGTAATTATTCCGGTTGTAGTGTTGTATATTGCAAGTTTACCGCCCTTGAGTTCAATTTTTGTAGACAGGTATTTATTAATGGCCGAGATTTTTATCTCGATGGTTTTAGCGGTTGCGATCTATTACAGTTATAAAAACAAGAAAACTTTTAGGAGTTTATTATTAGTGGTATTGGTTGTACTATCGCACGGTATTGGGGTTCTTCAAACCGATTTACAGCGAGGAATTTCAAAAAATGATGGTGAAATAACAGAAATTCGCCAAGCAATAGATCAAATTCGAAATAAAGACAAATATGCAACAATAGCTGTAGGAGATTTTCTTTATTATTCAGCGGCTCAATATTCAACCAATGATAGTAAAGTTTGGTTTTATGGTGAAGCGCCAATTTATGGATCTGGCGATATGATTCGTTCAGACTTTACGCCTAAAATCGAAAAAGATGCATCGTTTTTGAAAGAAAATAAAGAATTTTATGTAATTGAAAAATATATCAATAACGAAGATACTGTTCCAAGTTTTGATAGATATAAGCTTTCGAACGAAGAATTTTACAAGAACTCCATAGACGGGAAGCCTCTGTATAGAATTTTTAAATTTGTCGCAAAATAGTCTTCACAAAAATAAAATAATATGGTATAATTTAAGAGTAAGCACCCGTAGCTCAACTGGATAGAGTACTTGGCTTCGAACCAAGCGGTTGCAAGTTCGAATCTTGCCGGGTGTACCATATTATCTCGCGTTTGCGAGTTTTTTTATTTTGGCAAAAATAAGGGCTGTGCTATAATGAAAATATGAAAAATATAGTTTTCGAAAACTTAGAGATTTTCCAGGATGTTGATTTCGGCAAATTTACAACAATGAAGCTTAGTGGTCGAGCAAGATATTTTACGGTTGTAAAAAGTGTTGAGGATTTTTCTGCGGCGGTGCATTTTTTGAAAAAAGAAAATATTCCGTTTTTTATTCTAGGCGGCGGAAGCAATACGATTGTTCGAAGCGAGTTTTTTCCTGGAATTATAATTAAAAACGAAATTTTAGGTTTTGAGCAAGTTTTTGAAGATAACAAAAAAATCGAATTTAAAATTAATTCGGGGGTTAATTGGGATGAATTTGTGCGGTTTGTAGTTTCGAAAAATCTAAGTGGTTGCGAGGCTATGGTGATGATTCCCGGAACGGTTGGCGCATTGCCTATTCAAAATGTCGGCGCTTATGGTCAAGAAATTGTTGATATTTTAAAAAGTGTTGAAGTTTTTGAAATTGATACCGAAGAGATTAAAACCTTATCTAAAGAAGACTGCCAACTTTCTTACAGAGACAGTATTTTTAAAAGAGATAAAAAAGATAAATATTTTGTAATTTCAATAAATCTTGAACTTTCGAAAGGTCAGCCAGAGAATCCAAAGTATGAAACTTTAAAACAGGAGCTGGCGAAAAAGGGGATTGGTGAGAAAAAATTAACATCTAAGGATGTGATGGAAGCGGTGATAGAAATTCGTTCAAGAAAACTTCCTGATCCGGAAGAAATCCCAAGTGCGGGCAGTTTTTTTAAAAACGTTAAAATAACCGAAAGCACTATAGAAGATTTTCGAGAAAAATATCCAGAAATGCCCATTTTTAAAGTTGGTGATGAATATAAAATTCCAACAGGTTGGTTGATTGAGCAGGTAGGGTTAAGGGGTCAAGAGTTTTTTGGAATGAAAGTTTATCCAGGGAGTGCTTTAATTCTAACTAATATTTCAGCTAAAAGTTATGATGAATTGGCGCAAGCAAGAAAAGTAATTCAAGATAGAGTTTTTGAAAAATTTGGCTTAAAAATTGAACAAGAACCACTGGAAATTTAATGAAAATAAAAACGGCATTCAGTTGCGAATGTCGTTTTTAGGGTTAAAAGAATTATTCTTCAGTTTTTTCTTCTTTAGCGTCAGAAGCTTTTTCTTCTTTTACTTCTTCTGTTTTTTCTTCTTTTGCTTCTTCTGTTTTTTCTTCTTCTACAATTTTGTAGCCAAGGATAGTTCCTTTTGCGAGGCTTTCTTTTCCGGCTGCATCATTCCAGCGAGAGCTGTCTAGGCCGAGAATCAAGAACCAGATAGGAGATGCAAATGTGAAAAGGATGGCCCAGTAAGGTGATTTGTCGAGTTTTTTGCTAATTTCGATAGCTGCCAAAATTGCAAAAACAGCTGAGATTATAATTCCGACGTAAGGAATAAAAGTTAGAAGAGATTTCCAACCTTCTTGACCACCAAGTTCAAAGAATATCCATCGGTTATAGAAAGGAATCCAAGCTTTTTTAGCGTCGATTCCAGCCTTTTTAAAGATTAGCATATAAAGAAGAGAGCTGATAACATATCCTATGACCGCAGCAATTAGTGCGAAAACCAAAAAGAGTACGATAGACATTCCGACAATAGTATCAGCCGCATCTGCACCATGGCCATAACCTCGATATCCGTACGAATAATCTTCATAATTATACATTCAAAAATCCTTTCTTTGATTAATTTCTATAATGATTATATATTAAAAAATTGAAATTTTCAAGATTTTTGCTTATAATAAGGTCTATGAGATTTTTAAATGGTGCAGAACTTCGTGATTTTATCAAAGAGCGTCAAGCTAAGCAGGTGCGAGCATTGCGACAAAGCTGGCGAGTTTTTCCAAAATTGGTGATTTTTTATTCTTCAGAAAGCCCTATAACTGAAGCCTATATGCGGCTAAAAGAAAAATACGGTGAAGATATTTTAATTGAGGTTGAGCGACGAAAAGTTGATATTGAATTGATGAAAGAAGAAATTCGAAAGGCTAATCTGGACGAAAATATTCATGGTATTATTGTGCAACTTCCTCTTGAAAATAAAAGTGGCGAGAAGCTTTCAAAAAATGAAACTGAAGCAATTTTAAGCGAAATTTCGAAAGAAAAAGATGTTGATGGCTTGAATAGTGGTGATTTTATTCCAGCTACAGCACAGGCAATAAATTGGCTTTTGGCAGGCTATAATATTTCACTAGAAGGTAAAAAGGTTGCCGTTGTTGGGCAGGGAAGGCTTGTGGGGGCACCACTTTCGAAAATGCTTGAAGATTCTGGAGTGATGGTTTCGAAATTTGATGAATTTAATAGCGGAGAAATGATAGAAACGCTTAAAGATTTTGATGTGGTAATTACAGCGGTCGGAAAACCAGGGCTAATTACTTCGGAAATGCTAAAATCTAAGGCAGTGGTTGTCGATGCTGGAACGGCAAGTGAAGGTGGAGAGATTAAAGGTGATGTTTCAGATGAAGCTCGTGAAAACAGAAAGGATCTGACTATCACGCCAATAAAAGGTGGGGTTGGTCCACTAACGGTTGCCTCTCTAATTGATAATGTTATTGTTGCGGCAAGAAAAGTCGCAAATCAAAAAGGACAACAAGATTTATAAACAAAAATAGACCTCGAGATTGAGGTCTATTTTCTATCTGAAGCTCGATCGCCCCATTGAGAAGCGGTCAGCTTTAGAATTTTGCAGCTTTTCGGCTTGCGAAGTAGTAACCAAATGCAGTTACCATTGAACCTAGTCCAAGAACTGCCGATAGAGCATCTGAACCAGTTTCAGGTAGTTCTGAAGGAACGCTTGGTACTGGATTATTTGGTGTTGGGTTGTTTGGTGTTGGGCTTGGTGGAGTTTGTTTCTTTGGAATTTCCACTTTAGCACTATCACAACCATCGTTGTCTCCAGGAATTGTTGGAGTGTCTACACAAGCAGTGTTTACAGCTGACATTCCTGTTGCAGTTGCTTGAGATTTAATAACAATAGTTTTGCTTTCACCAATTTTCAAAGAATCAATCTTTGCAACCAAAATGTTGTTTTCAATTTTACCACTGTCTGAGCTGATGAACTTAATGTTTTCAGGAGCTCGGTCAGTTACAACAACATCTTTCAAGTCAACATTTCCGTTGTTTGCAACTGTAATTTCGTAGTTGAAATCAGTATTTGCTTCAAGTTTAGCAAATTTTTGGTTATTTACAGTTTTCTTGATAACGATTGAAGGTTTTTCATCTCGTTTAACTTCGAAAGTTTTTACACAGTTTGAATTTGCATTCTCGCCGTCTTTTGTAATAACTGTTGAAGAAATTGTGAATTTACCAGTAATTTCGATATCAACTGTTAATTTCGAACCATTGTTTACAGTCTTTTCGATTACAACCTTACCGCTTTCATCTTTAATGATGTATTTAACACCAACAAATGTTGTGTGATTTACGGTGTAAGAAGTATTGAATTCGAATCGTGTTCGAGAAATTTGGTTGATTGTGATGTTTTGACATACCAACTCAGGTTTGTTTGGTGTTGGTGTTGGTGGTACTGTTGGAGCTTTTGTTTCAAAAGATTTTTCACAATTTGCATTTGTATTTTCACCATTTTTAGTCATGATTGTTGAGATAATTGTATATTTCTCAGTTACATTATTTGGAACGGTAATTTCAAATTTAGTGCCATTGTTGATTACTTTTTGAGCTACAACTTCACCTTTAGAATTTTTAACAACATATTTTGTTCCAGTAAATTCTGTGTCTTTTACTGAATATTTTGTATCAGCTGAATAAGTGATTTGCTTTTCGTCTTTTCGAACAATGTTTAAGCTTAAAGCATCACATTTGTAAACTGGAGTTTGAGGTTTTGGAGTATCACATTTTTTAGTGATTCGTACGCTAGCAGTGTCATTTTTAACTATTTTTTGATCACTTGCCTGTGCGATGTTTGTCAAAACGTTATCTCCACAAACTGGCAAGTCTTTTTCAGCTGCAACTGTTGCATCAAAACGTACGTAAGCGTCGCCATTTGCTTGATATGTACCAATATTGATTCCAGAATTTTGAATAATATTATCGCTAACTTTCAAGCCATTTGGATTTGAAGTGTTGTAAAGTTTTGTTGTACCTGCAACATAATTCAAACCTTTTGGTAGAATATCGCGAATCACTAAGTTCTGAATTCCTGCAGAACCTGTGTTTTTAGCGTGAATTTGGAATTGAACTGTGTCGCCACCTTTAGCGCTTACAGTTTCAGTCCAAGTTTTTTCGCCATTTGTTTTATTTCGAACTGTTTTTGCAAGATCGATGTCTGTTTTCTCTTGTGGTTGGTTAACTTGAGCTTTAACTTTAACGGTTACGTAAACTGCATATTGGAAACATCCAGGAATTTTTCCGTCAAGTTTGCTGTATCCAAGAGTTGCACCTGTGTTATTTACGATGCTGTCTGGAAGTTTAGTTGTACCCATTCCATTGTTTTCGAAAAGGGCAGAACCAGCAACATAAGCCAAGTTGAAGTCATTATCGCTTGAGAAAGTTGCTTCATCCCAAACTGTGTTAGGTTTTGCGTTTGAAGCCGAAACCTGACCTTGAACAGTTACAGTTTTTGCAGTTGTTGTTGGAACATTAAGTTTCGCAACTACATTTTCGGCAACAAGATTTAGATTCGAAGCTGCGTTGTTGTGAACGTAAATTCGAACATAGTATTCTTTGCCGTTTTGAACTTTCATGTTATTCGTCCAGTTAGCGTTTGAACCAACTTCACGAATTCCAACGAAGTCTTTTTCGTCACCACCAATAACAGGGTTATTTGTGATTGAGTTAAATGTAATATAATCTGCTGGTTTTTCAATAGTAAATGATGGTCGAGCTGGACCCCAGGCCATAACGGCAACCGGAGCGATAACTGCAGCCAAGATTGAACCAGAGATTATAGAATGGTTTTTAATAAAATTAATGAGTTTTTTCATTTGGTCCCTCATTTTCTCCCTTCTAATCTCCACTTTATTAGAAATTTTATTAATTATAAATATCATAATTCTGTCTGTCAATATTTTATTTTTCTTCGCTTGCCGAATTGTTAAAACCTAACACAGAATTGGGTTATTAAGAGATATCAATGAAAAGCCAGGCGGCGGGAAACCGCCTAGCGTGAGTTTCGAAAGATTTTAACCTTTCGAAAAGGTGCTAATCGTTAAAATACTAAAGTTAATCATCAATTGCAGGTTCGCTCATAGAGCTGTTACCTGCAAAATTAGCAGAAGTGCTTGGAGTTGTGACTCCGTTGGCTCCAGATTCAACTGAAGGAGTGGATTGACCCACCAAACCATCGTAATGACGATTATCAGGGGTTGTTACGGCTCCGTTATCGGCTACTGTTGTAGTGCCGTTTGAGTCTGTAACTGTTCCAGCTCCACTCCATTGAGATGGTTCGCTTACACGAGCATCTTGTGATGGGGCAGTTGAGCTTTGCGCTGGTGCTGATGCTGATGGAGCGGATGGAGCAGAGTATTGCTCAGGCAAGCTCGCTTGAGAAGTTTCTGAGCCATTTGAAGACCCGTCGTTCTGACCACCACCAATAGGGGCTTTGCCCTGATTAGCTGGGTCTTTGGCTGGATCCTTCTTCTCAACCTTGCTTTCGCTTGGTTTTGAAGGTTCACTTGGTTTATCTGGCTTTCCAGGTTTGCTTGGTTCGCTTGGTTCGCTTGGTTCTTTAGGTTTTGGAATTTCCACCTTACCAGTTTTAACCCCAGGGATGTTATTGTTTTGCATTACTGTGTTGCCACAATAAACCAAAACGCGATAACTATACTTTTCAGTTGAACCCTTAGGGTTTGAAACTTCAACGTACTGTTGACCTGAAAGGTCTTGTACGTCTTGACTAACTACTACGTCACCTTTGCTATTAACTCCAG
>CAUUHU010000008.1:0-20975 GCA_963545035.1 uncultured Candidatus Saccharibacteria bacterium
AATATACTCCATGAATAAACTTTCACGTCGACGAGCTGGATAGCGCATCTTATTAATTGTTAAACCATTTCCAACTGCCGCAGCCGGATCACGTGTAAAATAAAGGTTTGGCATTGGGTCAAGCAAGAATGGGTAATTACTCTTAAAATAATAATTCAAATGAGTTTTCTCATCTTCTTCAGTTTTAATTTCATCCTTCTTTACCCCTGACATGAGTTTTCGAACTAAATCAAGTGGCTCAAACTCACCCAAATAACGCATTAAAGCGTGAGTAACATGCCGTTCTCCCTGTTTTGAGGCTCGAACAAAGTCTGAAATAAAACGCCATTTAATCTCATCGTTATAAAGTGATTCTGCGGCTAATTGATCAAGATAAAGAACTTCAATTCCTCGGCTACGCAAAGTTTCTGCAAAAGCATCATGCTCTGCTTGCGCAACTTCTAGATATGGAATGTCATCAAAAAGCAATTGCTCCAAATATTCTGGAGTAAGCCCTTCAAGTTCTTTTCCTGGTCTATGTAAAATTACGGTTTTGAGTTTTCCGATTTCACTATTCACTTGAATCGGTTTTTCACCCATATTCCCTCCCTTATTTTTATGTTTATGCTTTAATTTTACCATAAAGTTTAAGTTTTATCAATCAGTTTAACTTTATTGACCTTTTGGCGAAAAAATGGTATAATAGAAGAATCTTAGTACCTTGGAGGTGATTAATTATGGTAAAAATTAAGGTGAAACATAAGTTTCGTGCAAAAACTGCCACAATGGATATTTCAGAGAGCACGCTTATTCATGCCGAAAACGGCTACGCCTGGGCAATCCAAAGAATTTTCAATTTTTATTTACAGATATGCCACTATCAAAGAGGGAAACTTCAGCCTCAAAGTATAAAATTCTGGCGAGTTGAGCCGAAAACTCCTAAGCAAACTTTCGCACACCGAACAGATAATCTTTCGGCTTGCGAAAAAGAAAATTGCTCATTTTGTAATGCTGGAAAATATGAAGAATGCCCAAATAATCGCCATAAATTATAAAACCCTTCTAAAAGGGTTTTATTTCTTTTCTGGTTTTTTTGCATTATTTTTATTATGCCGATTTGGTGTGTGATTTTTAGTATTCTTACCCTTCGCTGTAATGCGATTTATATCATGAATAACCATTTGTGGATACGGGAGAACGATATCATTTTCATCGAATGCTTTTTTGATTTCACGTCGAAAAATTCCCGCAACATCCCACTGCCTACCAGCCTTAACTCGCCCTAAACATTTTATTTCCATAGAAGAATCCAAGAATTTATTAACATAATCAAACTTAATCGGCTCAATAATATTCTTTTTAAGCTCAGGATTTTCTAGCATTTTCCTACCAACACCGTTAATAACCTCTTCAAGAGTATCGATATCTGTGTCATAAGAAACTCCGAATAATAAATTAACATTTGCATATTTAAATGAGAGGTTTGTTACAGCCTCGCTTGCACCGTTTCGAATTGTATGAACTTTTCCGTCAACATCTCGAATCTGTGTAATTCGCAGAGAGATATTTTCAACCTTACCAGACATTAAGCGTCCGCCAACCATAATCTCAATCGTATCACCAACTCGGTATTGATTTTCGCCAACAATAAAGAATCCCGCAAGGATGTCGCGCGTGGTCGTTTGAGCACCAAGACCAACTACAACACCAATCAATCCAGCTCCGGTCATAAGTGAAGCTACATTAACTCCAATAGAAGAAAGAAAGCTCATTGCAGCCGTTATCCATATGACAATATCTACAGCCGTTTTAGCAATCTTTGAAATTGTTTCATTACGTTTTAGTCGCTCTTCAGAGCGTTTAATTTTTTTAGCTTTTTTTCGGATTCCAAATGCAAAATTAATAATCTTCCTTGAAAGGAAGCTAGCTAAAATCGCCAACAGCACAATTGCAAACGGCTCAAACCAGTTATAAGCCAATATGCTAGCTATAAATTTTTCAATACTCTTAAAAATATCCATCTTCTTTAATTAAAGCACATGCATTTTACTTTTTCAAGACATTAATACCATAAAGTTAAAATTGCATCATCTATTTTTTGCGCATTTTCAATTTGATTATTTTCTGCATAAAAATCACGTTTTTTTACTAAAAAATCATGAACTGCTTTTTCGTCTCCAGTTAACTCTGAGCCCTGTTTTCTTATAGAGATCGAACGCGCCTCACCATTTTCAGACTTAGAAAGCTTCCCCATTAGAATTAAATTATCGATATGTTTCGAAACAGTTGCAACCGATCTATAGCCCATACCGCGAGCTATTTCGCGATATGTTGGGCTATATCCAGATTCTTCAATGAAAACTTCGATAAAGTTCAAAAGCTCAACTTGCTTTTTCGTTAAATTATTCGCCATTATCCTCACCTAAAACAATAATTATATCCGCATCTTCACCATATGAAGATAACTTAGATGGAAGTTTTTCGGCTTTTGTAGAATATTTAGATTCAAGTTTTTTAATCGTATTTGGCTTCGATTCTTGCTTAATGTAATAAACTTTTGTCTTTTCATAGTCCTGTGTTGGAGCAGAATCAATCTCCTGAACAGTATAACCTTCTTTTTCAAGCTTCTTTTGTTCTTGAGCTGCTAGTCCAGAATAATTTGTACCATTCAAAATTTTAATTTTAGCCGATTCTTTCACTATATCGCCGCCTAAAGTATTTTTTGAAATATATGCTTGAATTTCGCTATAGTCAAAAATTCCAGCTTTAGGGATAACCGCACTAACAGATCCAATATTACCTGTCGTAAAGTAGTTTCCGGATGCATCAGATTCATTAACTAATGGCAAAGATGTCATTTTACCGCTATTAAAGTTCTGAGCAATTTCCGAAACGGTTTTCAATTCTGAAGATTCAAACGTGTGGTGAATATTTTCACCAAGTGAATTAGCAATTGATAGTAAAGTTATCGGATTCATTTTTTGCTGATTAATTTTAGCTAGAGTAGCTTTTAGGATTTTTTGTTGATTTCGTTCACGGTCAAAATTACTTCCGCTCAGACCAACTCCACCTTCAGAACCACGCGCTCGAGAAAACGCCAAAGCAGCCGCACCGTCCATATGATAAGTTTTACCGCTCTGGTAATTAATTTTAGTAGCAACGTCATAAACCCTATCTGAACCATCATAGGCTTCAACTTTAACGTCGATTCCACCAACAGCGTCCACTGCATCAATTAAAACTTTCCAGTTTCCATGAACTACGTATTGGATATCTAGTCCAAGAATCTCTTTCACCTTTTCAGATAATGCTTTTTGACCAGCCTTCTCCGCATCTTCTTCACTTGAACCGCTATTTTTCGCATCGTAATAGCCACATCCATAAGTTTCATTCAATTTTCCGGCAGTAGTTCCAAGCCAAGTTTTGCACGTATGCTTCACCCAAAGATCTCGCGGTAATGAAACCGTTTTAATTTCTTTACTTTCTTGATTAACAGAAGCAACCATGATTGAGTCCGTCAATTCTTCTCCATCCCAACCCTTTGGTGAAGTTCCAAAAATTAAAATATTAGTGCGACCGTTTGAGTCAGTCTTAAGTTTTTTATTCTCAATAACACCAAGGATGTTTCCATTAGTAATTTTATTTAACGTATTAAGCGTTGGATAAATTAGCCATCCACCAATGGCCAATAGCAATAATATAATAATAGCAAAAAATCGCTTGATTGATCGGCGTTTTTTAAACTGCTCTAAAGTTAAAGGTTTTTTACCTTTCTTTTCTCGCTTATTATTATTTTTTTCGAACTTTCGGAGTAGTTTTTGATGCTTTTTTGAAGCAACTCTCTCCTTATGCTCAGCTTCTTGTAGTTCTTCAATTTCTAGATTTTGTAATGCAGTTTCAATATCTTTGCCTGAATCTTTTTCACCCTTCTCAGGTTTCTTAGTTTGAACAAAATCATCAACAGAACCTCTGTTTTGAGGTTTTCCCGCTTTTAAATCTGGCTTCTTAACTGTTTCTTTAGGGCTATTATTTAGACTTAAAGCTTCAACTCTTCGCCTCGGTGTGAATCCGTCTATTAATCTCTGATTTTTTTTCATAAGCTCCTTCAATTATAGCAAAAATGAAAGCCAAAATCAAATAAATATGTAGTGTGTTTGGTAATCCTGAGAAAAAATACCACTGAATTAAAAATGCAAAAACTACTGCCCAAATATATTTTTTATCTTTAGCTAACCTAAACATTGAAAGTAGAATAAGAGACCAAATTAGAAAACCAAAAATACCAAGCTCTAACAAAATTGATAGAAACTCGTTCTGGACAATTTCTGAAGTATTTGCGATTTTATGCGTAAAATTGTAAATTGCAGCACCCGATCCGCCCGCACCAACACCAAAAAACATTACAAAAATATTCGAACGCCAAGTTTCAACCGCTAAATCTGACATCTTGGTTCGTTCATCTGTTGACTTTTCAACGTATCCATTAAATAATGCTTTTTTTGAATCCTGGATATTTTTTTGATTATCATGTTGGTTTTCGAAACCTTCAATTGCTGGTTCATTAATTTCATGATTTCCTATTTTTTCAATCTTCGGTAGACTAATTTTACCTAAACTTATCTGATTCACGCTTTTCGAAATTGAATCATAAAAACCATCGCTAATTCGCGGGTTCAATTCCGTAAAGATTGCATGAAAAATCACTCCACTCAAAAAACTCGAAAGCACAAAACTCATTGAAATTATTATATTCGAAAGTATTTTTCTTTTCGAAAATGGTTGATTAATGAAAATAAGAACTAGAATTGCAAAAATTGCGGCAAAAATTGCCCCACGTGAAAGTGTTAGATACAATGAGAATAATAAAATCCAAAGTGTTATTTTTTCAAATTTTGAAGCTTTTTTGTTAAAAACCTTATGGGTTATTAAAACTATCGGCGCCAAAAGCATACTTCCAAAAAATTGCGGCTCAATCGCAAAAACACTTGGTCGCACAAACCCAAATCCCTGCGCCCTACATCCTGCGCATAATCCCCAATCTGTCCAAGCTCCATAAATAACTTGAAGAATTGACAAGCAAGCCATTACTAAACTACTAAAAATAAAGTTTTTAGTTATCTTTTGAAAAAGTATTTTATTTTTCGAAAGACTTAAAATTACCAAAAAATCAAGCCATAAAACTAACCAAACTCCTGAAACCAATACTGTTCTTAATAAATTTTGCGTATTTAAAATTGTTAAAAAATTCCAAAACACAAAAAATCCAGTTAGTAAAACGGCGTTATTTTTTATTAATTTTTTACGGTTTTGGTAAATTGTTTTAATCCCGGCCAGAGCTAAAATAACTATATAAATTAAAGCAATCGAAAACTCTAGGTTTGCGCCAGCAGATTTTCCAAAGTGAAAATTAGGATAATATGAAAACCACATTGCGAATGGTGCAAAAAACAAAACCTTTTCAGTAAAGTTCAACTTTTTAAAATTTTCCATTAAAATTCCTTTTTATCTCTTCTTCAAAATTCTTCTTGAAATTCTCTTTCGAAAATTTCTTCGCGCTCTCCGAAACTTTTTCAGCATCGAAACTTATTTTTTCGAATTTCTCAACTGCCTTTAAAATTGAGGCTGAAGATTGTTTGTTAAAAAATATACCGTTTTCGCCATCTTTAATATAATCTTGAGCACCACCTTGATTAAAAGCTAAAACTGGCGTTCCTGTCGCCAACGCTTCGATCGGTGCAATCCCGAAAGGCTCTAAACTAGGAAAAACAAAACCCTTTGCTTCGGCTACAATTTTCGAAAGCTCTAGAGGATCGCTAATCCGTGGAATAAATTTAATATTCTTAGCATCCCCGGCCAATTCAACCAATTTTTGATGTTCAGCACCACCTCCAACTAAAACTAGCTTTTCGCCGTTCTGCGAAAAAGCTTCAATCGCTAAATCTAGTTTTTTCCAATTTACTTGGCGTGAAGTTGTAATGTAATAATCTTTTTTATTTCTTTCGAGTTTAAACTTATCAACTTCTACCGGTGGAAAAACAACATTTGCATCACGTTTGTAATACTTTAAAATTTCATCTTTCGAATAGCTTGAGTTTGCAATTAGAAAATCTGGTTTTTGAGCAAGCTTAAAATCGTTTTTTCGAAGCGGATTAACTAACATTTTAAAGAAAAAACGCACCAAAAAACTTAGTTTACCAAACCCGGGATTATTAACATAATCGTCATACATTCCCCAGTAATATTGGATTGGTGGACCTTGCAAATAGCTAATGTGTAGCTGTTTTTCTGAAAGATTTAACCCTTTACTTTCAGCACAGCAAATTGAAATAATAACATCAAAATCTTTTAGTTTTTTTCCTAAATTCCGAAAATATAAAACTCGCCCAACTGGTAAAATTTTACGCATTTTTGCAGGGAAAATATTTAGCCAGCCAGTTTCAACCTGCTTATTCGAAAACCAATCTACTTCTTTTTCAGAATATTGAGAAGTAAAAATTGGCGCTTCTGGAAAAATTTCCGAAACTGTTAATACAACTTTTTCAGCTCCCCCATAAGTTGTCAACCAATCGGTCACAATTGCAACTTTTTTGCCTTTAAGCCATTTTGGATTTTCATTCATTATTTTGCCCCTTTTCGAAAAATCACACTCGCAACAGTTTTAAATAAAATTTGAATGTCGAAAATGATTGACCAATTCTGTACATAATATACATCCAAGCGACGACGTTCTTCAAAAGAAATATCACGCCGACCAGAAACTTGCGCTAAACCTGTTACGCCAGCTTTAACGGCTAAAATAACATTTTTACGATTTGATTTATTAATTTCTTGAGGAATTAACGCACGCGGTCCAACCAAAGAAATATCACCTCGAATAACATTGAAAAGTTGAGGAAGTTCATCTATCGAAGTTGCACGAATAAATTTACCAATTTTTGTAACCCGCGGATCATCTTCTAATTGATCACCGTTTTCGCGATATTTTTTCGAAAGCTCAGGTTTACCCATTTTTTCGAAAGCCTGCTCAGGGGTTAAGCCATCAAATTCAGCCTTTTGTGAGCGGAATTTATAAATATAAAACTCCCGATTAAAGCGTGTTAAACGAACTTGTTTGAAAAAGATTGAATCCTTTGGGGCGGTAATTTTCATAATAATAGCTACCACTAGCATGATAGGACTAGCCAAGATCAAACCAATCCAGCCTAAAGTTAAATCCATCAAGCGTTTCCAGATTCGACCCATGCCAAAAAGCTTCGTAACTTTAACATCGATTACTGGCAAACCACCAACAACTTCAATTGTATTAATCTGAGATAGTAATCGATCTTGTTGTGGTACAAACATATATTCTAAGTGATTTTCAATTGCATAATTATAAATATCCTCGCTTCTAAGTGAATCTGTTTGAATTAAAATATCAGGATCAGTTTTTGAAACTGCCTCCTTAAAGCTCGAGAAGTGCCGAACACCAGTATTTAAAGGTAAAAACGTACTTTTCGAAACCATTCCAATCGTATCATATCCAAAATCAATATTATTATGAAAGAATTGCGCTAAATCTGTCGAACGTGAATTTGAACCGATGATTAAAACTTTTTGCCTACCAAAACCGCTCCTAATTAAAGCTCTTCGAATAAAACGCACAATTTCGCGACCAAGAATCATCATTAAAAAGTTAATTGGCACAAAGAAAATTGCGATAATTCGAACTGGAAAAACCTCATCACCAGTGAAAAATTCATAAGAAATCATCGCCATAATACTAATAATCGAAACAATTAGTGCTCTTCCATACTCTTTTGGCCGATAAAAAAACACCGAACGTTCATAAAGTCCAAAAAAATAATTAATCGCTAGCCAAAGTGGTAGAAGCGAAACCGCCAAAAAAACAAAGTTCCAAATATTTGGCGCAAAATAATATGCTCGCGTATCAAGGTGAGTTCGTGCAAAATATGCTAGCATAAATGAGCCCACAACCGCTAGAGTATCAGAAGCTAACATAATTATACGAACAATTGTAAGTTTATCTCGTTTCATATAGTTATATAATACTATTTTTAAACGATTTTGTCCATTTTATAAAAGAAAATCGCCCATATTCAATGAGCGATTAGCACAATCCTAAGAGCTAATAATCCGTAACAAATACTTGCCATAATCATTCTTGCATAACGGTTTTGCGAGTTCTTCAACTTGTTCCTTCGAAATCCATCCTTTTCGGTATGCGATTTCTTCCAAGTTGGCAACTTGAACATTTTGCAAGCGTTGAACAGTTTCGATGTATTGCGAAGCTTGTAAAAGGCTCTCATGCGTTCCCGTATCAAGCCATGCAAATCCGCGACCAAGGAGTTCAACAGAAAGACGCTCTCCTTTCAAAAAAGCCTTGTTTACATCTGTAATTTCCAGCTCTCCGCGTGGACTAGGCTGAACTTGTTTGGCAATTTCTACAACAGAATTATTATAAAAATATAAGCCTGTTGCGGCATAATTTGACTCTGGAAATTCTGGTTTTTCTTCAAGAGATTTAACATTCATCTCTTCATCAAAGCCAATAACACCAAAACGTTTTGGATCTTTAACTTGATAACCAAAGATTACAGCATTAGCTTTTTTGCACTCAATTTTATTACGCGCGCTCTTAAGCTTATCCGTGAAACCTTGACCGTGAAAAACGTTATCTCCAAGAACTAGAGCAACATCATCACCATCAATAAAATCTTCACCGATGATAAATGCTTCCGCCAAGCCATTCGGCTTTTCTTGGATAGCGTAGGTAATTTTTACACCAAAGCTTGAGCCATCACCAAGCAATTCTTGAAAACGATGGTTATCTTCTGGTGTTGTGATTATCAAAATATCACGAATCCCTGCTAGCATTAAGATCGAAAGCGGATAGTAAATCATTGGCTTATCATAAATTGGCAAAAGCTGTTTGCAATTCGCTAAAGTAATTGGATAAAGGCGTGTTCCTGAGCCGCCTGCAAGTATGATTCCTTTCATATGTGGAATCCTCCTTTTTCTAGATTTTTAACTCTTTCGAATTTTAAAGAGCTACGAGACTTACTCGTAACTCCAATTATACAATATTGTTTTGTCTTAGTCAAATTTATTTTAAAATATTTTAATGTTTAAGCTTTAAAAATTCTTTTATTCGATTAACTTGTTTCAATGGTAGTCCGTGATAAAGAATTGATTTCAAATACTCATTCGAAACCACTTTCTTACTTTGAATTTCTCGCCGTTTTTTAAGTGATTTAGGAATCAAGAGAGTTCCCTGCCAAATTCCTTTTAGTGCAAATTTAACCCCACCTTTTGGTATGCGATAAATCACAAAAGCCCAATAGACTGCATAAAACTTAAAAAACATCGGGAGAATCATTGGAAACGGAACATTTTTCCAGAAAACTTGCGGCAAATTTTTAAAAACTTGATTAATCGTAAATCCTGGAATTTTCGAACTAGTTGCTGAATGCTTATGCCAAACAACCGCAGTTCGCTCATACCAAACTTTAAAACCCGCGAGTTGCATTCGCCAATCAATATCAACATCTTCATTGTAAGCAAAGAAGTCTTCATCAAAAAAACCAATCGTTTTAAAAACTTTTGTTCGATAAAGCGTCGCCCCACCAGTTCCACCGAAGACTAATCCACTTTTAGGTGCATTTTTCTTTGGCTCACCTTCATTGCGAAGCATTGGGATTCCCCAAGTTGAGTAAACATCACCCGCATCATCAATAAATTTACCAGTTTTGTCTAGCATCAAACTTGTTACTGCGCCAATTTCAGGAGATTTTTCGAGTGGTTTTAACAGATTTTCAAGCCATTCAGGTTCAGCATTTGCATCATTATTGAGCAAAACTACATTTTCGAAATTATTCTTGATTGCCCATTTGATTCCAATGTTTACGCCACCCGTAAAGCCAGTATTTTTCTTCTCTTTATGGAAGTGAAGATTTGGCATTTTAATTTTCGAAAGCTCTTTGACAGATTCATCTTTTGAGCCGTTGTCGATTAAATAAATCTCGAAATCTTGGACAGTTTGTTTTGAAAGCGCGGCAAGACATTTTTGCGTGTCTCGCCAACCATTAAAGTTCAAGATTACAATTGCAGTCTTATTTTTTTGCATTTTTATACCTCTTAATAACCATAAACAACCCACAAGCTAAAAAGCTTAATCCGCTCACAATCGAACCAATTTTCGTTGCCGGACTTACGCCGTAATAAACTTCCAGGGTACCATTTTCTCCCGGATTAAGTTTAACCGAAACCATTCGATTTTTATTCGAATAACCAGCTTTTACAGGTTTACCATTAAGCACAGCTTTAAAACCTGGGTAATAAAACATTGGGAGTTCAATTTCAGCACCATTTTTATTCTCTGAAACTACTAAGCGCATCCTTGACCCTTTTTTCTCAAATCCAGAGATTTTTGCTGAACCAGAGATTACGTCGGCTTTTTGCCCCTTTTCAGAAATGGTTTTCTTAACATATCCAGCGGCGGTTGCGGAAATATCCTTTACACCTTCAACTTTTGGAAATATCGGTTGATATTCTCCCATTGCAATACTGACACCGTCGACTAAATTATAATCAACCCCAACATTCATCGGTAGAGAAACCTTCCCGGGCTCAATTGCACTCGTTGTAATGTGAATATATGAAATCGATGCAATTGCGGCGGCAATCATAATTTCACGCTTATTCTTGAGTTTTTCACCAATAAAATACCCTGCCACAAAAGGCAAAAGAACAGATTGAATAATCAACATTCGCTGGCTAAACTGCAACATACTATGAAAATTTTGAACCGCTGGAATAAATGCAAAGACTCTTGTCGAAAAAAGTACAAAAATTGCCGAAATTATAATTGACATCATTGAAAAACGGCGATAATTTGTATTTTTCATATCTTTTCGAAAAACTAAAAAGCCAATAGTTAGAACTAACAGCACTGGACTTAAACCGAACACAACTGAAGCATGTCCAGCTGGTGGGCGGAACATATTAGTTGGCAACCAGGCATCAGCTGGGGTAACTTGCGACCCATTCACATAAAACCATTTCTGAAAATCGGGATTGAAAATATTATAAATTCCTACTTGACGAACTTCCATAAAAGGAAGAATAAAAATCGCTGAAAACGCAATCGCTAATATACCTGAAAGAATCAACGAAAAGAGGATTCTTGGTTTTGAAAATACTTTTCGAACATTTAAAATAACAAAAAGCAATGCCATAACTGCGATTAAGACAGCTGTTAAATTGTGATTCAGGATAATACCGAAAGCAGAAAACGCAAGCATAAAAATACGCTTAAAATCAGTTTTACTTTCAAAAATAATCTGATAAATTGCTAAAATTATAAACGGAATAAATGCAAACGCTAAATATTCGCTGAACGAGCCGCGCGTAAGTAATTCGCCAACGTGAAACGGTTCTAGCGTGAAAATTAGCGCTGTGAAAAATCCAGCTTTTTCACTTTTGAAAATCTTTTTCGAGGCGTAATACGCACCAAAAGTTGTCGCGATTGTGGCAACCAGCATTAAAAACATCAACGAAATTTGCAAATTCGAGGTGATTTTAAACATAATTAACATCAGCCAGCTCAGCATTGGGCCATAAAACAAATTTGGCGCCTGACCAAAGCCTTGAAGTTGATCAGCATCAAGCTGAAGAAACTTTTGCCCATCATCAAAGGCAGAAATTGAAGTAGCAAATCTATATAGATGATAATTGCCGTCATGGGTTTTTATTAAATTACCTGGCCCCACATACATAAATGAGACCAGTATTAAATCAATAATAAACAAAGTTAAGAAAAATGGATTCGAGAAAAACAATTTTAAGTTTTTCCACGCTTTTCTTAAGCCACACAAAATATTTTTCGTATATTTTTTTAAGATTTCTCTAGCATTAATTTTCATTCAAAACCTTCTTAATCTCATCAATTACAAAATATTCACAATGTGTAGCCTTTTCAGCAATTTCTTCTGATACTTTCGACATTTTAGCAAGCTTATCATTTGAAGTTTTTTCTAGATTCAAGCTTTCTTCTATCGCATCGCAAAGTGTTTGATAATCATCATTTCGAACAGCCCAACCATTACCGCCGTCGATTAATTGTTCTTCTTGACCATAACAATCGTTTCGAATAATCGGATGACCAAATGCCATACCTTCGTAAACAAAGATCCCCATTGATTCATGATAAGAATAGCAAATTGTCATGTTAGCTTCTTCTACAAAATCCAGAACTTTGGCTCGTGGAATTTGCCCTACAATTTCACATTTTCCATCCAAGCCTTTAGCGGAAACTTCCATTTGTTTTTTAATATATCCAGCTTCATCAACACCAATGAATTTCAAACTAAAATCACGATATGCTTTAGGATTTTTCTTATAGAAATTGTTATAAAAATTCAAGAATGCGTAAAGAATTGGCAACTGGCCTTTTCGCCCATCAGAAACTGCCCCCGTAACGACAAAATCAAGTTTTTCGAAATCTTCAGGATCTTTAACCGCAAATCGATCACTAGGGAAATCAAACCTAAAGTTCATAATTTCTGTATTTTTATCCGTTCCAAAGAATTCTTTGTAAGCTTCTGCACTACCTTTTGACACAGCATAAAGTTTGGCTTTATTGCTTTCAAGAAGCTTAACAAATTCATCTTTAGTGTCCAAATCTACAAATCCTTCAGGAGTAGCCTCATGACCATACCAGTAAAAAGCATCTAGAATATTATTTTTAGCGGCTTGAATTGTAGAGTGCGTAACAGATCTAGAAAGCCCAAAACTATTTAGAATAACTATATCGCCTTTATTGTAGTTTAGCCAAAGGTTTCTATCTGTGTAAATTTCAACTTCGATACCAGCCTTCTTTAACTCTCGAACGTTTTCAATCTTAATTGGTGTAAAAGCGATAAATTTTAATTTTCGTCCAAGATTTTTAACCTGTTTTTGAATATCAAAGGCCAGATCCATCGCAACAAATGGAGCACCAGTGTTATCAAGTTGATGGGATACAATAATTATCTTTGGTTTTTTATCGATATTAGAAACTGTTTTTCTCTTAATTTTTCGAACAACTTTATCTGTTGTTATTTTGTATGTTGCCGCTAAACCATTGTTTTTATAATATCTTAATAGTTTTCCAGATCCTCTACGGAGTTTATTTTTAATTCTAGAAACTTTACCAATATTCGCGCTTTGACCATCATTAATATTTATAACAGCATTCTCTAAATAGCCCGCATCAGCAGGTTTATAACCTTCAAAAATTAGTTTACTTAAATTTTCAGTAACTTTATCCCAATAAAATAGTTTTCTAACTTTCGAAAGATTTGCTGAAACTTGTTTGAGTGTTTCTTTATCTTTCGAAATTTTAATAATCTCTTTTTCGATAGTTTTTGCATCAAGATCTGGTAGAATATATACGGCATTATTTGCTTCTAAAATATCGCTCATTGGATCACCACCATTCGTGACAATTGGCAGATCGGCCCAAACATAATCAACCAACCGCGTTCTCCAGGCGAGCGTATTTTCCACGCCAATATTATTGATTAACACCACAGCATCACTTCCAAGATACCATTCAGCCCTATCTTCGAACTTAACCCAGTCAGTGATATGAACGATTTCATCCATATTATTATTTTTAATATAGTCCATAACCTCTTCATATCTTTTTATGAAATCTGGATGCTGGTTGAATGGATTTTTAACCCCGACCATAATTAATTCAATCGGCGTTGTTTTATTGGCATTTTTAACAGCCTCGAGCAAATTAGTAAGATCAAACCACGGATAAATTCCACCGAACCATAGCAATTTGAAAGCTTTTTTATTCTTAACAAGTTTTGACACTGGATCATGCTTAGCTACTGCTTTTTCTCGATAAATACCATAAGGAACAATCTGAATTAGATCTTCATCACCATAAGTTATTGGATTTATTCGTCCAACTTGCGCCATAACACCTGTGTAGAATTTCTTTTGGGCTTCATTTGCGCACAACAAAATATCACCTCTTCTTAAGGCTTTTGTCCAAATCTTATTTTCAAAATTAAATGCATCGTATTCGCGGTCAAGGTTGTCTGAATTTCGTGCAGACATCTCAATATGAATAGGAACATATCCATCTAATATCAATTGCTGATCTTGACGTATATTATCAACAACTGTTTGTGTTATATCTCCTGCATTATAGCTAACAAGAACCGAATCAAATTCTTGAATTTTATCCGCTAATGTTGATATTTCCCAAGTAGAAATTTTAATGCCATTTAGTTCATCCGTAAAATTATCTTGCTTAAAAACTTGGTTATATGAAACTTCAACTTCATACTTATCTTTCGAATTATTTTGGAGTCCGTTAGCCAAACCCCAGGCTCTCAAACCCCCGCCTTCAACGTTTTTAATTTCTGGTGCTGGAACTGGACCATTCGAAATGATTAAAATTTTTTTCATTACTTCTCCTTACTACTACCTTTATGAATAATCTTATGTAAACCAAACCATTTTTGATTTTCTAGTTGTTCAACATTATTCTCTAAATTTTTTACATTATTTTCATGATGTTTGATGATTAACCCTTGCTCATCTATAAACTTCTGCCTGTCATTTAATAACTTATTTCGTTCCAAAATCGAAATCTCTTTTTCCGCAAGATAATTCTCGAGTGTGGTTTGTTTTTCTAAAAGCTCCTTAGTTGCTTGTAAAAAATTAACTTTATCTTGATATTTTTGTAAAAATTTTATCTGCGTTTGAAGTAATCGTTGGTTTCTTTCTTGAATTTTTGAAAGATCTTCTGGATGGGAATCTGATCCTGTAGCAAATCTATAAGCCACCATTGGCTCTTCTATTGTTGAGAGTTTAGTCTTGACAAATAATTCTAGCTGTATATCAAATGTATCATCAGGGGTTTTAGTATTAAGTGTGTTATTTATTTCCTTCATCAGTTCAGTATCAACTAACCATGTTGAAGCATTCGTAAAACCTTTAGAAATTAACATCTCAGTAAAATCTTCAGGCATTTTTACAAATTTTTCAGCAAAAGACTTTTTAAAAAGAATTTCGCCTTTCTCATTCTCAGTTTGAAAATCAGTATTACACCATTTTGAGTCTTTATTACTTTCGAGAAGATCAACTTGCCTTTGTAGCTTATTTTTACTAATCCAATAATCGTCACCATCACACCGAGCTATGTATTTTCCTCGAGCTTCATTGCATATTTTTTTCCAAGTTTTAGCAATTCCTAAATTTTTTTCATTTTCGAAGAAACGAATCTTCTCAGGATTTTCATTTGCAAATTTTCGAATAATTTCAGGCGATGCATCAGTGGAGGCATCGTCAATAATTAGAATCTCAAACTCAAAACTAGTTTCTTGCATTAAAAAGCTCTCAATCGCTTGCGCGATCCACTTTTCTTTATTAAAACTGGTACAGACTACAGAAACTAACGGATTTTTCATTTACTAATTTTCTCCTCAATAGATGTTTCAATTATTTAAACTAATATCCTAAAAGGATCACTCCCTTTTCTAAGATGATCCTATTTGATTCTTTCAACCTTAAAAACCTCGCTATTGAGTAACGCGTAGTCTGAAATTTCTTTTTTATTTGAAAGCTTAAAAATTAAAGAATTTTCATCATTCGTAAAACCAATTAAGTTCTCATTACCACTCAACTTTTTATTAGCATCTCGAATTGAAGCAGTAAGCTTAAACTCGCTACTGTTAAATAACTCCATTGGAATTGAAAACCTCACCTTCCGGTCGCCACGGTCAACATAAACCTGGCTCGAATCATAGACAATTCCGCCACGGGTTTGATCAAACATAGCCACTGCAAGGAAGATTTTTTTCTTACCTACGTAATTGTACTCTACTTCAAATTCAAAATTCTCTTTATTTGATACGACTTTTTTGCTAATTGCGTTAATCTTTAATTTAGTCAACTCATCATTCAAGCCAAGAACCTCTTGAGTCTCGGGCTCTTTCTTTCCAAGCTTTTCAAGATTTAATTGAGTGTAAGCTTCAACGACCTCATCGATACTTCCAAGAGAAGCAACTTCACCTTGATTAATCATGATAGCCTTATTGCAATATCTTCGCACAGAAGACATAGAGTGTGTTACAAGAATAACAGTTTTAGTCTTGTCTTTTTTAATTTTCGAAAAGAAATCATCACATTTTCGCTGAAAAGCTTCATCGCCAACCGCCAAAACTTCATCCAAAACTAGAATATCACCTTGAGCTTTAATTGCAATTGAAAAAGCCAAACGAACTTGCATTCCGCTGGAATAATTCTTTAATTTTTGGTCCATAAATTCTTCGAGTTCTGCAAATTCAACGATTTCGTCATACATTGCCGAAACTTCATCTTTCGAGAAGCCTAAAAGTGCACCGTTAAGGTAAATATTTTCACGACCAGTTAATTCTGGATTAAACCCAACCCCAAGTTCAATAAACGGAATTAACGTTCCGTTAACTTTTACGGTTCCTTTTTCGGGTGTGTAAATTTGTGAAATAATTTTTAACAGAGTTGATTTTCCTGAGCCGGTCCTCCCGACAATACCAAAAAAGTCGCCTTTTTCAACTTTGAACGAAATATCTTTTAACACATGTTGCTCTTTGTAACCCTTAATTCCTTTTGTCCAGTTCACAAAAGCTTGTTTAATGCCGTTAGCCTGTTCGGTTGGTAAACGAAAACTTTTCGAAACATGTTTTACCTCTAAAGCGTATTTTCCCATTACATAATCTCCGCAAATTTCTTTGAATTTTTATTAAAATACCAAAGTCCGAAAACAACTAAAAATATTGCTAGCGAAATTGGAATTAGCGCAACCCAATAATTTTGAAATAGTGACCAGAAGGTTGGTGTTTCTAGCGCAATTAAATTATGACGAATATCCTGAATTGCGAACGCGATTGGATTAAGCATCATTAATTTCGCAACCGATACACCAAAAATAGAAACTTTTTCAACCATTGAAATTGGATACATAATTGGCATTGAATACACTAAAATCTGCATAAAGACCTCCCAAATATGCGAAACATCCCGGAATTTAACATATAAAGTCGATAAGATTAACGCAAGACCAAAAGCAACCGCAAATAGTAGAATAATATTAAAAGGTAGCCACAAAACTGTTAAGTGGTATTTCACTCCTGCAAATAATGCAAACGCTAGTACTACTAAAAGATTTATCGAAAGTGAGATTAAAGCACTCACCATCGAAGAAAGAATTACGATATATTTTGGAAAATTAATTTTCCGCATCAAATCACCGCGAGCGACAATGGATGTCATTCCTAGTGTTACAGCTTCGGTGAAAAATGCCCAAAGCGAAAGACCCAAAAGTAGCGTGATTGCATAGTTAGGAATTGAAGGGTCAGTAATCCGCAAAAATTTAACAAAAACAAAGTACATCACCACACAAATCATAAGCGGTTTTAATACTGACCATAGAATCCCCAAAACTGACCCTTGGTACCTTAATTTAAAATCTGTTTTAACGAGCTCCGCAAGTAAGACTCGGTTTCTCTTATCAAAAAATCCCATTTTAGTCATTATGCTTACAATTATACCATATTAATCTATTAAAAAAAAGATCACCCTCGAGAGAGTGATCTTTTAAAACTATTGTTTTAATTTCCACTGTTGAGAAAGAGTCTGATTTCTTGAGTATAGCTGCAACTTTGTGCCAGATACGCCTATCATTCCTCCAGAAACATCTATAGTTTTATTCGAATCACAAGCAGATAAAATTTCATACAAGCCATTATCGCTCTTTAATATTTTCCACTTTTGAGCACAAGTTCCATTATAGTCATAAAGCTGGAGTTTCGTACCGTTCGATATTTTACCACCAGACACATCAATCACTTTGCCATTATCGCTACGGATGATATAAAGATTATCTGAAGTTTTTTCAATAGTAAAATTCTGAGCAAGTGTTTTATTTTGGTTATATATCTGTAGATTTGCACCATTAGTCATTCTACCACTAGCTATATCCATCGCTAATGTAGTCGTGGTTGAAACTACATGCTTGCCTTCCACTTCATCACTATTAGATGTTTGTTCGTCTAAAGCCTTGATGGTGTTAATATCCTCAATCTTCCATCTTTGCGCATCAGTATTATTAGAGCTATAACCTTGAAGATATGAACCACTAGTATTGATGACGCCATTGACAACATCTATGACAAAACCTCCAGAACAAGCATTTTGAATCTTATACGCGCCTCTTTCGTCAGCATGGATTGACCAAAGCTGTTCACAAGAATTTTGTCTATCATGGTTGAAGCGTAATTGCTTAGCGTTTACATTTTCAGTTATTTCCAAAAAACTTCCACTAGATATACTTTTAATTTTATAGAACACTCCATCATGCTTTTTAATCTCAAATTGTTGAGTTGGACTATTCGAGATTAAATCTACAATATAGGCAGAAGCTTCTTCACTTTTAATACTCACAACCTTATTAGATACAAAATTCGAAATCTTAAATGTTCCATTTAGGCCTTGAGATAAAGATTTAATATTAAACTCTTGAGACGGTGTATCATTTCGACTATAAAGTTGAAGTTTAGCACCAGAAGAATTTATATTTCCGCCAGCTATATCTAATGCTTTATTTCCGTTGCATTTAGAAAGAATTTCAATCTTTCCATTAGATTTTCTATTTAAAGCCCATTTTTGCGCACAAGTGCCGTTATAATCGTAAAGTTGAACCGAAGCTCCGTTAATGGTTCTTCCGCCAGCTACGTCAAGAACTTTTCCCGATCCTAAGTTTCTAATAACGTAATATCCGTCGTCAGTCTGTTCAAACGAAAATTGTTGCGCCTTAGAACTATTTGCATTATAGATTTGAACACGAGCACCATTTGAATTGATCGCACCGTTTTCAATATCTAAATTCAATGAAGAATTAGCCGAAACTGCATAAGAATCTTTCGGTAAAGCCACGTTAGATTTAACAATTTCAACCTTATCGTCAATAGTTGAACCAAATAACTGATTATAGAACATGAAGAAATTACGATTTCCGTAAGCACCACAATTTGCAGTTCCTGGGAAGTTTGCAAGTGCTGCATCGTTTGGAACATATGGAGTGTAGATATACAAGCTTAGTGTTGCAACATTTTCAATATTAACTCGTTTTGTTCCACATGCTGGATTTGGTGAATATTGTATGTTATTCCAACCAATTCTCAAAGAGTATCCGCCATCCTTATAGTGATCTTTATAATATTTTAATTGCCAAGCAGCAAGAGTCATCTGTTTATAAAAACCAGCTTTCGAATTTACACAAGCAGCAGTATAATTCGGCCCAGAATCAGGACAACCATAGCCCATTGCATATTTATATTGCCCCTTTACAGGCCAATTATCATTTAAAACATTCTGTGATTCTTTTTTCAATAATACTAAAAGGACTTTAGGGCTAATTCCGTATTCTTGAGCAGCATTATAAATAATTTGCGCAGCTGATATTCCACCGCTAAACGCACCACCACCTTTTTCGAAAGAAGTCTCACCCGTATTTGGATTTTCATGATAGTTATTTATACAAACATACGGCGGTTGATGCCAATAACTCGAACGTTGAGCCGCCGCAAATTGCGCCGCAGTTCGTCCGTCATTCCTACCAGATGGACCGCTCCCCCAAGTATCACATTGTCCAACTTGGCTATTTAAAAATGCCTGAATTTGTTGAACATTCATAGAGTCTTTATCGTAAAAAACACTATCATCAATAATTCTTCCCGGGTTAAAATCAGTCGCGCGCACCGCACTCGAGATATTCCTAATTATAGCTAAAGCACTAAAAACAATTAGTGCTACAACTGGAACTCCAATAAAAACTGCTTTTCTAAATTCTCTATTTCTCGATCGTAAAACTTTGAGCATCAGATTTTCCTTCTTGTTTTTGTTTTATATTTTTATATGTTGTCACCGCAGTCCACTTACCAGATTTAAGATCATTATCACTGATTTTTTTCGAGACAGCCTTACAATATTTGTTATTTGGACTTTCCAAAATTTCAGTTGAGAGTTCAATAGTAGTTCCATCCGTATGAGTTAGAGTATATGAACATTTTCCATTTCCATCATCGTAAAGTAACCCCGAAATCTGTCCAGCAACACGAACCGCACCATCTTCAACTTGAACCGTTGTGTAAGTCGGAAAACTAGTATATCCCGATGCATCAGTAGTTCCTTCTGCGCGATCAGTTGTTGTATTCTTAGTTTTCGAATCAATAATCTTCTTTTCGGATTCATCTTGTTTTTTATTCTCATCTTCAGATTTTTTTGAATCCATTTCCTTATCTTCGACTTTCGAAGTTTTTTCTTCTTTTTTATTTTCGCTTTTATTGCTCTTTTGTGAATTTATCCACCAAAAAGCCCCGCCGGCTCCAAGTAATAAAATAATCGCAATAATTACGAAAGCAATAATTTTAGTTTTTTTAGTATTTTGTCTATTTATTTTCATTTTTTCTCCTGAGACAATTTTATCATAAGCTCAATAAAAAATCAACGTTTTTCCAGTTTTTTAAAACTTTTTATGTTATAATATAACTATTATGAAAAAACTCGTCACGATTATGATACCCGCCTATAATGAGGAAAAAGCTCTACCAAAACTTTTCGAAAGGCTAGATATTTTAGCCAACAACGTAACAAAATATGATTTCGAATTCCTTTTTATAAATGACGGGTCGAAAGATCAAACAATGGAAATCATTCACGACCAAAGCGAAAAAGACTCGCGAATTTCATACATTAATTTAAGCCGTAATTTTGGCAAAGAAAATGCAATGCTTGCTGGATTTGATTATGCTAAAGGTGATGCCTTGGTGATTATTGATGCCGACCTCCAAGATCCGCCTGAATTAATTCCTGCGATGATTAATCTTTGGGAGGATGGCTATGATGATATTTACGCTAAACGCGAATCTCGTGAAGGTGAAACTTGGCTTAAA
>CAUUHU010000009.1:0-19562 GCA_963545035.1 uncultured Candidatus Saccharibacteria bacterium
TTTTAGACATAAGCAATGCCTCCTTTTCTAAAGTGCTTCCCAGGTTAGGGATAGGGTAATTGTGTAGTATAATTTTACTTCACTAACAGTAAAAAGTCAAGTAAAAAAGCCCCGAACTCAATCGGGGTTTTAAGGTTAAAAATCCAGTTTATTTATTTGAACGTACAGATCGTAACCTTGTTTGCGAATTTTGCTATTAGCATGTGGTCTTCGAAAATGAGTTATAATTTTAAAGAGTTCAGGGTATTGCTTTAAATATCTTTTAAGTGCAATAAAATGGATACGCTTAGGTAAAACGATTGGAATTTCAATTGTTCTATTAACATAAAATTGTTCACGCAGTTTTTTGTATTCATTTTTTGGAAGTTTTTTGCTGTGATTTTTAACTTCGTCTAGCATTATTTTAGAATACTCTACGGCAACTTCAGTTGGTTTGTCTCCGCTTGAAATACGTTTTGGTTTTATCAGAAAAATAATCTGATCTACACCGTCTTTTTCGGCTTCATATTCTTCGTAAATGTGAAACTTACTATTAACACTTCTGCGGACTTCGGTGAATTTATTATTTCCGTAACCCTTTTCAAGTGCTACAGATTTTGGAATACTAATTTTTGTGGAATATTTCCTCCAAAAATCAGAGCATCCTTCTGGAACCGTTTGTCGCTCCACTGATTGACCAAGATTTTTCATAATGTACTCAACAATTTCAGCCAAAATTAGCATATATTCTTCTTGTAGTCTTTCTAGCTCGGCTGTTCGAGTTAAGGACTTGTTAACAGAATTTGTCATAAAAATTCCTCCTGGATTTTTGCTGGAATTTTACTTTCGAAAAGTAGTTAAAATTCGATTCACGAAAGTAAAAAAGTTTTAAAGAACGAAATACTTCTATATTATACAATTTTATATTGATAAAGTCAAATTAAAAAGGGGTTAAAATTTCAGAAGAACTGTGGTAAAATTAGTTTATGTTAGATATTAGATTTATCCGTGAAAATGCCGAGCGTGTGCAGAAAGATGCACTGAATAAAGGCTATAAAAATGCCGATATTCAAGCTGTAATTGCGCTTGATGACAAAAGAAAAACTCTTACAGCACAAATTGATGAACTTCGCACACGGCGCAACCAAATCGCTTCTTCAATGAAAAATTCTGGCGGAAAACCAAGCGACGAGCAAATCGCTGAAGGTAAAAAAATTAAAGAAGAGCTTGCTGAAATTGAAAAGAAATACCGTGAACTTAATGAAAAGCTCTCAACGGCTTTAAATGGAATTCCAAATATTCTCCAAGATGATGTACCAATCGGTAAAGAGGGGGAAGACGACCTAGTTAAAACTTGGGGCGAGGAGCTTTTCGAAAGTCGTAAAGGTGCGCAAGATCACCTTGATTTTGCGAATAAAAAGAACTGGGTTGATTTCGAGCGTGGATCAAAAGTTGCTGGAACGAAATTCTATTTCTTAAAAGGAGATTTGGCGCTTCTTGAAAACGCTATTTATCAGTTTGCGCTCAATAAATTAATTTCGAAAGGTTTTAATTTCATGACTGTTCCGCATATGGTGAACGGTGAAGTTGCTACCGGAACTGGTTTCGCTCCACGATCGAGTGATCAAAGCGATGAATATTTTATTGAAGGTGAAGATTTAAGCCTAATTGCTACAGCTGAAATGTCGCTAACTGGTTATCACGCTGGCGAAATTTTGAACGAAAAAGATTTGCCAATTTTCTATGCTGGATATTCACCATGTTATCGAAAAGAGGCGGGAACTTATGGTAAACATACGCGTGGACTTTTCCGTGTTCATCAGTTTAACAAGCTTGAAATGTATGCGTATACTTTGCCTGAACAAAGCGTTGAGGCGCATCAAAAGATTTTAGCGGTTGAGGAAGAGATCTATCAAGATCTTGGTATCCCTTATCGTGTGATTAATATTGCGAGTGGTGATTTGGGCGCTCCAGCTTCTAAAAAATATGATATTGAATATTGGAGCCCAGTTGATGGAGCATATCGCGAAATTACAAGTTGCTCAAACTGTACAGATTATCAGGCACGAAACTTAAACATTCGCGTGCGTCGTGAAAACGGTGACTTGCAAGTAGTCCACACTTTGAACGGTACCGCAGTATCACTTGCGCGCTGTCTTGTTGCAGCTATCGAAAACTTCCAAGATGGCGACGATCTTGTTATTCCAGAAGTACTTCGACCATACATGAATAATCGCGAACGAATCTAAAAAAGATAAAATAAGCACTAAATATAGCGTTTTGTAAATTTTACAACACTAAATATAGTGCTTTTTTATTTTGCTTATGTTATAATGTTAAATATAGCCAGATTAGAAAGAGGTGATTTATATGGCTAAAGTAGTTTACGTATATACTAAACCTAATTGTGTTCAGTGTAGAATGGTTAAGAAATATCTAGATAATAAAAATATTCCTTTTATAGAAATTAATATTAAAAATAATGAAACTGGCGAATATGATGAAAATATAATTGAATTCTTAAAAGGGCAAGGTATTTCAGCTGTACCCGCAGTTTTTTACGGTGAAACAGATAAAAACAACGGTCTTCTTCTAGAGGATGCTGCAAGGTTTACAGGCAATAACCAAAATGAGTTAAAAGAACTCGTTAAATTTTTTGAATAACTCGTGCAAGGCGGGTTATTTTTCTTGACAAAATGAAATGTTTATGCTAATATGGAGCTGTAAACTAACAAAAAAGGATTATATAATGATTTCACGAATTGAAATTACAGGAAACAAATACGAAGTTGATGAAACTACACAAAAATATGCAGAAAAACATATCGGTAAGTTAGATAAATACCTACCACGTCATGCTAAAAAATCAGCATCAGCGCGTGTTGTGATCTCGCAAATCAACGGTGCTCATGATAATAAATATGAAGTTGAAGCAATTGTTGATGTGCCAGATAAGACTTTGGTTGCAAAAGATCAAAGTTCGAATGTTCTAGCCGCAATTGACATTGTTGAAGCTAAGCTAGATGGCCAAATTCGTCGCTATAAAACAGAAAAAAATCCACGTCTTGGTAAATCTGGTATTATGGCAAAATTTAAACGCTCACTAAAACGCGGTTAAATTTTTAGTAAAAACAAGGTTGTAAAGGCCTTGTTTTTTTATTTGATTTTAAAAAGTGCTTGAAAAGTACAAATATACGTGGTAGAATGTAAGCATAAGTGTTTTAAAATAAATTTCAAAAGGGAGAAAATAAAGTGAAAATAAAAAATATACTCAGTTATTTTTTTATGGTTTTTGGCGCATATTCAATTATAGCGCTCGGTTTTGGTAATAGCGCTTTTGCTACTGAAGCATCAAACTTTACGAAAGTGCTTGAAGATAAAGGTCTTTTAACTATTACTTCATCAGAAACTATAGATAAAGAAATTTCTGTTGTAAGAGGAAAGATAGATAACTTAAATTTCACTACAATCTCCTGGAATAAAAACGGTTCTTATAAGCTGCAAAAAGGTATAACACAGGCACAGATTAACCAAAGCTACACTACGCCCTGGAATAAAGACAATATCTTAAACGAGGCTAAAATCCACAATACACCAGTAATTTTTACAGGTGGTTTTTGGCAACTTGAAAATGCTGATAACGCTTGGTCGCAACGAGAGCTTGGGTTAGGAAAAAATGGAATTATATATTCGGACGGCAAAGGCGATGTCGAAGTTACTAACTTGAGCAACTCGGAAGTTTCGAAAATATTCCAAAAGATGGGAGATAAAGGCTGGAACGTTGGTGCATTTTCGCCAATTGTAAAAAATGGAGTTCTCGATTCAACTTTAGGCCAAAGTGGTGTATGGCATGGTGATCCAAATGAAAAAAATGCTAGAACAATTTTTATAGAATTCAACAATGGTTTGCAAGCAGTTTTTGTGGTTGATGGTCATACTTCCACAAAGACAGGTTTAAATCATAGCGAAATAGTGAACTTGATTAATCAAATGGGTGTTTCAAATATCAAAAATGCCTTTATGCTTGATGGCGGCGGAACGACTCGCGCATATACTAAATCTGACAACGGAACTGAAACTGTAATGGGTTCATTTGTAGATAATCGCTTTGCTAGTCAATTCTTATATCTTTCGAAAAACGAGGCTAAACCAGAATTCTTTGTCGATAGAAATAATGATAAAGTTGCTAAAAACGAATCACAAACAGCTACATATGCCGACTGGAAAGCGGCTTTCGATAAAGGTTTGAAATTTATACCCGGAACTCAATATCCAACTGGTGCGCTAGAAAAAGCTGATCCAGCAAATAATGCAAATAATCCACAAGCCGCTACCCCTGCTGCTCAACAAAATACAGTTGAAAACAAAGCTAATGAATCGGCTAAAAATAAGGCAATCAAAGCACCAAACACAGGAAGTAAAACTACTACAAATCACCAAACAACATTCTTGTGGGTGGCTAGTGCTGCAATCACTGCTATTCTAACGGGTTATATAACTCTAAAAGGTTTAAAAAGCTATAAAGTTAGAATTCAAAAATAATCTTTAAAGTGGTACAAAATAAAACGAGGCTTATAATAAAGTCTCGTTTTTATATATGAAAGCTTAAAATAATTTTGCTTTTTTATGAAAATATGCTATAATCAGTTTAATGTTGTTATAAGGATTCGAGAGAGGGGTGATCATAATGAATCAACAGCAAGAAATTTTAAAGAAAGAAATTGAAATTCCAGAGAAATTGATCGCGTCAATTTCTCGTTCGATTGGTAAATATTTAACAAACTATACAATCTATTTTTATAGGCAAGAGGAAGGTTTTCTTGTACCAGGAATTGGCGTCACAGTTATTTTTGATCGCAGGATGCCTTATCCTATGGTAGGTGCTATTATAGATACTATTAGGAAGGAAAATATAAGGGGTATATCGATTAAAGATTGCCTTGAGGACTATCAACGATTTATAACTCAAGACTCCACTAAATGGGCGGATAAGCTTGTTGATATAGAGATTTTAGCCATGTTAGTAGATGATGATGGCTTACAGATGATGGATGAGGAGATGTTCCTAGGCACACTTCAAGACTTAGCTCAATATATAATGGATGTTATTCCGCGATTCTGTTTCTATGTTAATAGAGGAGGTGATTTTAGCTATGAATGGTGAAGTCACTATTACTGAACTTTTTGCAAAGTTTGGGCGTAGGTTTGCAATGATTATTGAACCAGATCACGACCAAGTTTGTATCGTTATATTTTATGAAATCATCTCTGATGAATATGGAAAATGTATCAAGAGAAGTATGGTTGAATACGATCAGAGAAGCTGCATTTTAACAGTTCCAGGTTTTGCCGATGAATACGACATAATTGACGCAGTGGATTTAGATTCTCACGTTGAAAATATGTTGTTTTATCCACTTTCGATTTTGAATAGAAGGGCTAGTAAAAAAGCTTTACGAACGGCCGAAAATCTTCGAAAATTATCCTCGGCGTTGTTTAAATACGAGCAAGCTAGAGAAAATAACCTCGAAGAGTTCATTAAGAAAGGGGAAGAAATGCGAAAAGGAATTATCGATTTAATTATCAAAACGTGTAAAAACGTTTAAACTAATCAAAAAGTCCTGTAAAGGGGCTTTTTTTAATATTAAAATTATGGTAAAATTATAGATAGATTTTATACTGTTTTTAATGGAGAGGGAAATGTCTAGAAAAACTGCGAAGAAGAAAAACGTAATGGTGGAAGACAATAAAGTTGATAAAATTTTAACAACTGTTTTTGGTGATCCACAAAAGAAAATTTTGCGTCGATTGCAACGCAAAGTTGATGAAATTAATAAATTAAGCGAAAAATACGAAAAAATGAGCGACGAAAAGCTCAAAAAGACTTTCGAAAAATTCAAGAAAAGCCTTTCGAAAAAGAGCTTGGATGATATTTTACCAGATGTATTTGCGCTTGTTCGTGAAGCTTCAAACCGCGTTCTTGGAATGCGCCACTTTGATGTTCAGTTAATTGGTGGAATGGTTCTTCATGAAGGAAAAGTTGCTGAAATGAAGACAGGTGAAGGTAAAACTTTGGTGGCAACTTTGCCGGTTTCTTTGAATGCGATGGAAGGAAAAGGTGTACACGTTGTGACTGTGAATGATTATCTTGCGCAGCGTGACGCTTCTTGGATGGGAAAGCTATATGACTTTCTTGGTCTTTCGGTCGGTGTGATTATTAATGATGCTAGTTTTATCTTTGATCCAGAATATGACAACGAAGAACACGAAGACGAAAACATGCGAAAACTTCGTCCAGCAACTCGAAAAGAGGCTTATGCTGCAGATATTACTTACGGAACAAATAATGAATTTGGTTTCGATTATTTGCGCGACAACATGGTGAATGAAGTTGAGCTTTTGCGTCAGCGCGAGCTTAATTTCGCAATTGTCGACGAGGTTGATTCAATTTTGATCGACGAAGCTCGAACACCTTTGATTATTTCCGCTCCAGCTGCCGAAAATCCAGAGAGTTATATTCAATTTGCTAAGGTTGTTTCTCAACTTTCGAAAGAAGATTATGAAGTTGATGAAAAGCGCCGAAGCGTAGCTTTAACTGAATCTGGAATCGATAAGATCGAAAAACTCCTTAATATGAAGGATCTCTACACACCAGAACATTCGCGTGCAGTTTATCACGTTGAGCAAGCTTTGCGCGCCGAAACTCTTTTCAAACGCGATAAAGACTATGTTGTAACAAACGATGGTGAAGTGATTATTGTCGATGAGCACACTGGTCGTTTGATGAACGGGCGTCGTTATAATGAAGGTCTTCATCAGGCAATTGAGGCGAAAGAAAAAGTTCCAGTTTTGCAAGAATCAATGACTTTGGCAACAATTTCATTCCAGAATTTCTTCCGTCTTTACAATAAACTTTCAGGAATGACCGGAACAGCCTTTACTGAAGCTGAAGAATTCCAACAAATTTATTCTTTGGAGGTTGTGCAAATTCCTTCGAATAAACCAGTTATTCGTGACGATAAAGAAGATTTGATTTTTAAAACTGAAAAAGCAAAACTTAAAGCTGTTGCCGAAGCGATTAAAAAATATCACGCAGAAGGTCGTCCAGTTTTGGTTGGTTCAGGCTCAATTGAAAAGAATGAGCAAATTGCGAAATATCTCGATCAAGAAGGAATTAAATATAACCTTTTGAACGCTAAAAACAACGAGCACGAGGCTGCAATTGTGGCGCGCGCCGGAGAAAAAGGTGCGATTACGCTTGCAACAAATATTGCTGGTCGTGGAACCGACATTAAGCTTGGTGAAGGTGTTAAAGAGCTTGGTGGATTGGTAGTGATCGGTTCAGAGCGTCACGAATCTCGCCGAATCGATAACCAGTTCCGCGGTCGTGGTGGTCGTCAGGGAGATCCGGGCGAAACTCAATTCTACGTTTCAACTGAAGACGACTTGATGCGAATTTTCCAAGGTGAAAGAATTGCAGCATTGATGGATCGACTTGGTGTGCCAGAAGACACTCCAATTCAACACAAGGCTGTTTCGAAAACACTTGAAAACGCTCAAAAACGTGTTGAAGGATTTAACTTTGATACACGTAAAAATGTTGTTCAATATGACAACGTGATTAACCGTCACCGAAAAGTTGTTTATGCAATGCGCCGAAAAATTCTTGAAGGTGAAGATATTACAGCCGAAATTAAAGAACTATTTATTTCGAAAGCAGCAGAACTCGCTGAATTGCCTTCAAAAAATAACGAAAAATTCGTTTCAGATTTTGTTGAAATCTTCCCAGTTGATGAAGAGAAGATTGAAGCACTTGGTCGAATTTCGAACGATAAAAAGCGAATTAAATTAGCTAAACAAATTGCCGAAGAACTTTACCAGGATAAAGAAAATGAACTAGGTAAAGAGGTGTTCCAAAAAGTTGAACGCGAAGTTTACATGCAAATTCTTGATACTCTTTGGATGAACCACCTTGAAAATATGAATTTCTTGCGTGAAGGAATTCACTGGCGAAGTGTTGGACAACGTGACCCATTGGTTGAATATCGTGCAGAATCACAAAAATTGTTCGATGGTCTTCAGAATACTTTGCGTGACGAAACAATTCGAATTCTAACTCGAGTTACACCAAGCGATGCAGTAGCGCACCAAGACGAAGGTCACGACACTGAACTTACACGACTTGCTGAAAATTCAGTTGAAAAGGGTGTTAATGAAATTCAATCTGGTGATAAAAGCCGCGATGAGGATTTTTCGAAAGCTAAAAAAGCTGCTTCAAAAAATAACGAAAACGCCAAAAAGAATAATGCGCGAAAGGCTAAAAAAGCTCAACGCCAGAACAAAAAGAAGGGTCGCAAATAGATGCGCCACACCGTTGAAGAAGTACGCCTGAAAAATGGCGTACGCGGTCTTCTTGTGAATGTTCCAGATGCGACGGTGATGAGTTTTCAGTTTCAGTTTCGAGCAGGTTCTCGTTTTACTAAAAGTCCAGAAATTTATGAAACTGCGCACATTATGGAGCATATGGCTTTTGGCGCAAATGCAAGGTTTGCCAGTGAGCATGAATTCGAGGCCGAATTTACTAAAAACGGCGCCTATCACAACGCCTCAACATCTGATATGAGCATGAATTATGTTGCAGATTGTGCTGATTTCGAATGGGATCGAATTTTTGAACTGCAACTTCTTTCGATTAGTCAACCAAGATTTAACGAGTTTGAATTTAAAGCAGAAAAAGGTAATGTTCGAAACGAACTGACTGGCTATTTAAACAATAACGCACGTCTTCTTTGGCCAAAAATACAGCAAGAATTTGGTGAAAAAGTATTAACCTATGAGGAACGTTTAAAAACAATCGATAATATCACGCTTGATGATATTCGTGAGCATCATAAACGAACACACACCACTGATAACTTGCGTTTTGTGATCGCTGGAAAGATTACGCCGACTCGTAGAAATAAAATTCTTGAAGGTTTTGAAAATCTTCAGCTTGAAAGAGGTAAGCGTTTCGAAATTATCACTGATCCACCTAAAAAACCGCAAGCGCCAATTTTTATTCATCGACCAGATTTGAAGAATATTAGTTTTGGAATTTCGCTATTATTGCCACGCAAGCTAACCACGTCTGAGATGGACGCAATGCATGCGTTAAATCATATTTTAACTGGAACAATGCATGCGCGCATCCTTGGGCAAGCTCGTAAACGAGGATTGACTTATGGTGTTTATTCTGGTGCTTCTCGTGGACCAAAAGATTCCTCTTGGGATTTCGAAGGTCAAACAAACTATAGCACAGCAAAAGAGCTTTTTGAGTTAATCGTATTGGAGCTTAAGAAGGTTTTGAACGAAGAAATTACCGAAAAAGAGCTTGAAGCTATGAAAAGTTATTCACTTGGTTCATTCCAAATGGGTGGCCAAACTGTTGCTTCAACGGCAGGATTTTATGCTTCAAGATATTTTTGGGATGGATATGTTCGTGACTATAAAGCACAGCCAAAATTTATTAAGCAGATTTCGCGCGAGCAAATTTTCAAAGTGGCGAAAGAATTTATAGATGCGAACACTTGGATTCTAGGCGCGGTTTCTGGTGGTGAAGAATCGCAAATTCAAGAATTAAATCAAGAATTTTCTAAGTTATTCAAAAAATAATCGCTTCATAGCGGTTATTTTATTTTAAAAGGTTATGTTATAATAAAGAATATGGATTTTGATGAATTTGAAGAGCTGTTGAATTCTGAAATAAAAAAACCTCAACCGCACGAGGTAATTTATAGTGTTTCAGATTTCATTGCAACTAGTAATGATATTTTCGAAAAGAGTTTTCCGAGCGTTTTAATTGAAGGTGAAGTTTCGAGCTTCAAGGTGAACCAAAATAAGTTCGTTTTCTTTGATTTGAAAGATGAAGAGTCGGTTCTTGGCTGTTTTATGACAGTTTGGCAATTGCGCTTTCCGCTTGAAGATGGTATGAAAGTTGTCGCTCAGGTTAAACCTAAGTTAACAAACTGGGGAAAATTTAGCTTAACGGTTGAAAAAATTACGCCAAAAGGTGAGGGAAGTCTTAAAAAATCTCTCGAAATTTTGAAAGAAAAATTAACACGAGAAGGTTTGTTTGACGAAAGTCGAAAACGCAGAATTCCGCAAGATTTGAAAAAAATCGCGGTAATCTCAAGTACGCAAGCGGCTGGTTATGCAGATTTTGTTAAAATTATCAATGAGCGTTGGGGTGGACTAAAAATTGTCGTAGCGCACACTCAGGTTCAAGGCATGGCGGCTAGCGATCAAATTATTCGTGCGATAGATTTTTTAAATAGTCAAAGTGAATTACCAGATGTGATCGCGATTATTCGCGGCGGTGGTAGCGCTGATGATTTAGCGGTTTTTAACGATGAAAAACTGGTTCGCGCGGTTGCGAACTCTCGCGTGCCGATCATTACTGGAATTGGGCATGAAATCGATCAAAGCCTTTGTGATTTGGCTGCAGATTTTGCTGCTTCAACGCCAAGTAATGTGGCGCAAGTTTTAACACCAAATAAGTTTGATGAAATGCGTTTTTTGCGTTCAAAAATTTTACGCACAAATGATTTGTTGCTTTCGAGAATAGCTGAACTTAAAAAAACTAACAGAGAGAAAAATCAGGAAATCCGAGATAGAATTTTACAAAATATTTTTAATCAGAAAAGGGAGATTCAGGCTAAAAAACGAATTTTAGAAAGCTATAATCCGCAAAATATTTTAGCAAAGGGCTATGCATTGATTAGTGGGGAAATTGCAACGGGTAAAGAGATTACAATTAAAACAATAGATAAAACAATAACGGCGGAGGTAAAAAATGTCAATCAAAATTAGTCAAAAAATAAAAGAAATCGATGAAATTCTAGCTAATATTGAAAGCGGAACAATTCCTCTTGAAGAAACTGTTGAAAAATATAAAGAGGCAATTTCGAAAGCCGAGGCGCTTGAGAGTGAATTAAATTCGCTCGAGAATGAAATTGAAGTTTTGAGTAAAAATTTTGCACAAGAATAGTTTATAAAAAGAGAAAACCCCGCACAAATTGCGGGGTTGGCAAACTTACCAGATGATCATTTCATTAAGATCATCATCCAATTTGATATCCACTTCGCGAGCAAACCATTTTCCATAGTCTTCGCTATAAGGGTTTTTATCTTCACAATAAAGTGAAATTGACAACTTAACTCCAGCTTTTTCGCATTCTTGCTTGAACGCCAAAAGGTGGCTCAGCTTATCTTTTGACTGGTGTGCGAAAAGAAGAATTCCATCTTTTCCGTTCTTTTTGATAAATTTCTTGAAAATTTTTCTGACGGTTTCTTCTTGTTCGGGGATAAATTTTAAGACGCACTCCGTCATTTCTGGAAAAATATCTTTTCCGAACGCGCTTCTGGTAAGTTTAACTGCTTTTCGTGCCATTGAGGGCACCTCCTTTAAAAATTTTCTTAGCTTTTGGAAAGCTACTTTTATACTATATCATAAAAATGCTAAAAAGTCAATTTGAATAAAAAGCATAAGGTGTGTTATAATATAGGCATGTTTAATACAGATGAATTTAAATTAAAAATGACCGAGGCTGTCGAACATTTCAAGGGTGAAATGAAGAAAGTTCGAACTGGTCGTGCGCATCCGTCAATGCTTGACGGGGTGTCGGTTGAAGTTTATGGCGCAAAAATGCCATTGAACCAGGTTTCAAATATGACTGCACCAGAGGCGGGAATGATTTTAATCACACCTTTTGATGCAAATAATATTTCAGCAATTTCTGCAGCAATTCGCAACGATCAAAGCCTTGGTTTTAATCCAAGTGATGATGGTCGTGTTGTTCGTGTGCCAGTTCCACCGCTAACAGAGGAACGTCGTAAACAAATCGTAAAACAAACTTCTGAAAAAGTTGAAGGTGCAAAGATTACGCTTCGAAATATTCGTCAAGACGCTTTAAAACACGCCAAAAAGCTTAAAGATGAAAAATCTTTAACAGAAGATGATCTAAAGCGAATTGAAAAAGAAATTGACGCTGAAATTAAAGAGTTTAGCGCACAAATCGACGCGATTTTTAAAGAAAAAGAGAAAGAAATTCTCACAATTTAAGTTATTTTTTGCTGGCGCCTTTAAAACGTCGGCAAAAGCTAATTTAAGATTTTCGAAAGGGTAAGATGGAGGTTTTTAATTTAATTGTTGGAATAATTATCGGTTTAATTTCACTAACTTTTTTGGTGGCGCTTCATGAGCTTGGTCATGCACTAGCAGCCAAGAAAAATGGCGTAAAACTTAAAGAATATGCAATTGGTTTTCCGCCAAGGATTAAAAGTTTTAAAGCTAAAACGGATAAAATTCTACCAAAAGGTACAAAAATTTCGATTGGCGCAATTCCGCTCGGTGGTTTTGTGCGGCTTCAAGGTGAGCACGATTCCGACTCGAAAAAAGGCGATTATGGTGCGGCAAGTTTTTGGGGTAAAACGCAAATTCTGTTTGCTGGCGTTGCCATGAACTGGTTAGTTGCTTTTGTGATTTTTACAGTTTTGGCTATTTCTGGAATGCCAAAACTACTTCCAAATCAATTTTATCTTTCTTCTGATGCAAAAATATCTGGCGGCGGCGTACAGGTTTCTGCAATTTCAAAAAATTCTCCAGCGGAAAAAGCCGGGTTAAATAAAAATGATACACTTTTGGAATTTAATGGTCAAAAGGTCGAAAACTCCACTAAAATTCGCCAAGATTTAAAAAATAATGCCGGTAAAACAGTTTCCTTAAAAATTAGTCGAAATGGTAAAGAACTTTCGAAAAGTGTAAAGCTCAACGAAAAAGGAAATAATGGTTTTTTGGGTGCGGTTTTATCTGACGGTATGCAGAAAATCCATTCAACTTGGAGCGCCCCAATTGTTGGCCTCGGTACAACGGCTCAATTTACGGGTGAAACATTTAAAGGTGTTGGTGAGCTTTTTGTAAACTTTTTTGGCGGAATTTTCGAAAAAGTTATTCCAAATCCCGACTCGCAAAAGAATGCGAATACTCAGCTTTCGAAAGCGGGTGAGAGTGTTTCTGGGCCGGTGATGGTTATTGGTGGAATTTTCCCAAACATTGTTTCGATGGGAATGGATATGATTTTAATGCTTACCGCTATTATTTCGATTAGCTTGGCTTGTATGAATGTTTTGCCGATTCCAGCGCTGGATGGCGGCCGTTGGTTTATGACGTTTATTTTTCGAGTTTTTCTTAAAAAACCGCTACCAAAAGAAACTGAGGAAAATGTTAACGGTTGGAGTTTCTTAGCTCTAATGGGGCTTTCAGCTTTGATTATTGTGCTTGATTTTACGAAAATTTTTAGAGGTTAGAATGCAAGAAAAAGTTATTCTTATTTGTAGTAAAATTCGAAAGCGAAACGAGAAGATTCTTTCGAAAAAACCTTTAAAGATTATTTTTTGGGCAATTTTGCCGATTTTAGCTTATTTTATAGCTAGTTATACTTCAGCGGTTGTGATTCGGTTATATTTAGCGGTAGCCTTTTGGGGTAATGATTCGGGGTATCAAAATGCAACTTCTAGCGTGATTACAACATCTGTCTACTCGATTTTATTCTTTGGCCTAATGTTTGCAATAATTTATTTTGTGCCGATTAAGCTTTTTGGTCAAAAAATTTCTAGAAAAGAGATTGCTTTAAACGGGCTTATAACCTGGCAAGATTTAGCTTTAGCGTTGGTTGGCTTTATTTTGGCTATGATATTATCTGGAATTCTTCTCGACATGGTCTCGCATATTCTACCAAATTTTAATAAAGCTCAATCTCAAAGTTTATTGTTTCAGCGGGGAACGATGATTTTTCCTTGGCAATTCTTAATGGCTTTTATTTCTATTGTTGTGATTACGCCATTTGTCGAGGAAATTATTTTTCGCGGTATAATTTACGGACAGCTTCGTAAAATAAATATTCCGCTAGCAATTTTTTTAACCAGTCTATTGTTTGGAATTGTTCATTTTCAATTAAATGTAGGAATAACCGTATTTGTGATGAGTGTAATTATGTGTTTGATTCGTGAAAAAATTACCAAAACGATTTGGGCAGGGATTGTGATCCATATGATTAAAAACGGAATCGCCTTTGCGATACTTTACATCTATCCAGCGACTCAATTTTTTAACCTCTAACATTGACGCAAGATTAAAAATTTGATATAATTATAAAACTTATAAAAAGGATTTTTATTTTATGAAACAAGAATTTAATATTACAAAATTAGGAAAAGAAGAACTTGAGGCCGAATTGGAGCTTCTAATTTCGCAGCGAAAAGAAATTTCAGAAGAAGTTGCAACTGCGCGCGATTTTGGGGATTTGCGCGAAAACTCAGAATATGATGCCGCCCGAAAAAAACAGGCTTTGGCAGAATCTCGAATCATGGAGATTGAAAATATTTTGCAAAACGCTGTAATTATTGGTGGCGGCAAAAAAGATGTTGTAGCGCTTGGTAATCAAGTTAGCCTTAAGAATCTTGAAAATGGCAAGGAAGTTAAATACACAATGGTTGGTGCTGTTGAGGCTAACCCCCTTGAGGGTAAAATTTCGAACGAATCACCAATTGGCCAACAAATTATGGGTAAAAAACTTGGAGAAGAAGTTGATATTACGACACCAAAAGGCGTAATTAAATACGAAATTACAGAGATTAACTAAATTTTTAATACTCGGTTGACCAAATCAGCCGAGTATTATTTTTAAAAGGAGAATTATGCGATTATCAAAATTATATACCAAAACTAGTAAAACTGTTCCATCTGGTGAAGAAGCTAAAAACGCGCAACTTTTAATTAAAGCTGGATTTGTGCATAAAGAAATGGCTGGTGCTTATGATTATCTTCCACTCGGTTTTAAAGTGCTAGAAAATATTAAAAAAATCGTGCGTGAAGAGCTTGAAAAAATCGACGCAAACGAAATTTTAATGACAACCCTTCAACGTCGTGAAGTTTGGGAGCGTACAACTCGTTGGAACGATGACGTTGTGGATGTTTGGTTTAAAACCGCACTCAAAGATAAAACAGAAGTTGGCTTAGGTTGGAGCCATGAAGAACCGATCGTTGAAATGCTTAAAAGCCACATTCAATCATATAAAGATTTACCAGTTTCAGTTTTTCAATTCCAGAATAAAATGCGAAACGAGCTCCGTGCAAAAAGCGGAATTATGCGCGGTCGTGAATTTTTGATGAAAGATTTATATTCTGTTCACGCCACAAAAGAGGATTTAGAAAATTACTATTCTAAGGTTTCGAAAGCGTATGAGCGAATTTTCGAACGCCTCGGTTTAGGCGAAGATACTTTTGTAACTTTCGCCAGTGGTGGTGCGTTCACAAAATTTAGCCACGAATTCCAAACAATTTGCGACGCTGGTGAAGATTACGTTTATTTGAAACGCGACGGCGAAAAAACTCTCGCTTTCAATGAAGAAATTTTAGATCAAGCGGTCGAAGAGGGTGAAATTGATTCAAAAGATGGCTTAGAAAAAGTTAAAACGGCCGAAGTTGGCAATATCTTTAATTTTGGCACGCAAAAAACAGATGAGATGGGGCTTTATTTTACCGATAAAAATGGTGAGCGAAAATCTGCGTGGATGGGCTCATATGGAATTGGAATCACTCGCGTGATGGGTGTGATTGCTGAAAAATTCAGTGATGAAAAAGGGTTGATTTGGCCAGAAAACGTTGCTCCAGCTAAAATTTACCTTGTGCAAATTGGCGAAAAATCGCAAGCTTTAGCAGAAGAAATTTATAATGAATTTTCGAAAAAGGGAATTGAGGTTTTGTTTGATGATCGCAATCTTCGCCCAGGTCAAAAATTCGCAGATGCTGAGCTTATGGGAATTCCATATCGCTTGACTATTTCTGATCGATTGCTTGAAAGCGGTGAATTTGAAGTTTTATCACGCTCAACTGGTGAAGTTCAAATGCTTTCAAAAGAAGAGCTTTTCGAAAAATTCTCAAAATAATCAAAAATCTTGAAAAAACAAGGCTTAAGCATTATAATTGGTATATATGAAAATTATTGCTTATAGTGTACGAAAAGATGAGCTCCAGTATTTTGAAAAATTTGCGGAGCAGTTTGGTATTGAATATGCCACAACTTCAAAAGATTTAAACGCTGAAACGGTAAAATTGGCCGAAGGTTTCGATGCGGTTTCTTCATATACTTCAAGTGAAGAATTAAACGACGTTTGGGAACCTCTTTCGAAAATGGGAATTTCTTATTTTACTGTTCGAACGGCTGGTTATGACGGTATAGATATCGAAAAGGCCAAAAGCTTTGGGATTAAAATTTCGAATGTTCCGCAATATTCACCAAGTGCGATTGCTGAATTTGCAGTTGCGCTCGCACTTGCAACAATCCGAAAAATTCCGCTTTGCCTTTCGCGTGCAAAAAACCAGAATTTTTCAGTTGATAATTTGATGGGTCGTGAACTCAACACCATGACGATCGGAATTATCGGTACAGGCCATATCGGCTTAACAACGGCTAAGGTTTTTAAAGCTTTTGGTGCTAAAATTATTGCGTATGATACTTTCGAAAATCCACAAGCGCAAGGTATTTTGGAATATAAATCTCTTGATGAAGTTTTTGCAGAGAGTGATTTAATCTCGCTCCATATTCCATTAACGCCGCAAAATCACCACATTATTAATGCTGAAAGTATTGCTAAAATGAAAGATGGCGTGGTTATTGTGAATACTGCGCGTGGCGGTCATATCAACACCGCAGATTTGCGTGATGCCTTGGTTAGTGGAAAAGTCGCTGCAGCAGGCCTTGATGTTTTCGAAAACGAAAAACACCTTATTCGAAAAGACTTGAGCGGAAGAATTATTAAAGACTCAGTTTATCGTGATTTGGCAAACTTTCCAAATGTTATCATTACGCCACACGTTGCATTTAATACAGATGTTGCTGTCCAAAATATGGTTAAAATGTCGACAGAAAATCTAATTAGCTTTAAAAATGCAGGAACGACCGATAATGAAATCACAAAATAATCGTTTGCAAAAAATCACCAAAATCACGTCACTATTTTTAGTGGCGATTTTGGCGACTAGTTTTGTTTCGGCAAGTTTTTCGCATCAAGCTTTTGCGCGCCGCAGAAGAAATAGTGCCGCCGAGCAAAGAGAACTTGAAAGAAAAAATCAAAACATTAAATTTTCGAAGTTTGAGGGAACTTATAAATTTAGCGCCAACCAAAATGGCGATACCGACCTTGAAATAACCGAACAGATTTCGGCAAGTTTCATTCTCGATAATGTTAATCATGGAATTGAACGCGCTATCCCGAAATACTATAATGGTAAAACTGTTTTTGATGGTAAGGCTGATATTACAATGGATGGCGCAGAAGTGCCATATAACACAAGATCAAGCAATGGTAATATTGTTTTTCGAATTGGCGATGCTAACAAATACGTTTCTGGCCAGCATAATTATCAAATCAAGTACCATTTGAAGAATGTCTTAAGGGCTGGAGAAGGTGAATTAAAGGGTCAACAGCTTTTGATTGTTAACGCAAATGGCTCGCAATGGCAGCAGCAGTTTGGTGAAGTTTCTGGAAAAGTTATTCTTGATCAATCCGTTAAAAATGAATTTAAAGGGGTTGCAAAATGTTTTTCTGGTGCGTATGGGTCAGATACTCAATGTGAAAAATCATCTTTAAACCAAGAAAATGGTGAATATACATTCTCCGAAAAGAATGTTTGGAGCAATCAGAGCGTAACGTTCTTGATGACTTTCAATAATAAATTCGCTCAGCCAACACCCAATTCTTTAGATGTAACCACAATGATTGTGGCGATTGTCTCTATGATTGTTGCGCTAGTGATCGTGGTTTTAGCTATAATTGTTTTTAATAAGAAAAATGCGATTCGAAAGCGAAATTCACTTTCGAAAGAGTCTAAAACAGTTATTCCGCAATATTTGCCACCAAAAATCGAAGATTTAGATATTCTCGACGCTGGAAATTTGGTTAAATCAAACAAAAAAGTTACCGCTGCAATGCTATTTTTTGCGGTTAATGGTAATATTCTAATCGAGGAAGAAGAGAAGAAAAATCTTTTTGGCAAACATAAAGCCTATAAAATAAAATTGCTAAATTACAAAGGTTTGAATTCAGATATGCGCGAGCTTTTGGAATGTTTCTTTGTTGATGGCGAAGAAGTTAGCCTTTCGAAAACCATGACCTCTTCTGTTGCGTCAACTGTCTCTTCGAGAATCGTAAACGACGGGTTTAAAAATACAGATTATTACGATCAGGATGAGCCGGCTTTTAATAAAAGAATGCGTATCGTTGCTTATGTTATTGACGCTTTGATTTTTGCATCGTTTTTCTTTGCCGATTCTACATTCTCGGCGCTCTCAACTGTTTCGAAGTGGCACCCCTATATCTTACTTTCAACTGTAATTGCAGGTGTATTTTCAACATTAATCATAGTTGTCGTAAGTATTAAGATTCCGTCTAGAAAAGGTTATGAAATGAAGAACTACCTTATGGGATTAAAGCTTTATATTTCGGTTGCCGAAAGTGAACGGCTCAAGTATCTTCAAAGCCTTGAAAATTCTGAACGCTTTAAGAGTGAATTTGGTGGTTCGCGCGTTAAACTTTACGAAAAACTTTTGCCTTGGGCTGCTTTATTTGGCCTCGAAAAATCTTGGGCGAAAGTTCTCGAAGTTGAGTTCGCAAACGATGATTATCAACCAAGTTGGTATTCTGGTGTGAATGCATTTAACGCAGCCGTTTTTGCGGATACGCTTAATAGCTTTAATAGTGCGGTTAATAGTTATTCTGCGCCAAGCTCTGGTGGTTCTGGTGGCGGTGGTGGATTTTCTGGCGGTGGTGCCGGCGGTGGCGGTGGCGGTGGCTGGTAAAAATTCGTACCAAATCTTTCAAAAAATAGCTCAATCCTAATGGGCTATTTTTATTATTTTAAAAGCATAATTGTATTGATTTTTTAACTTTTTTATGATTAAATATAAGCATTATGAATATTTTTTGGGTTGGGTCTAAAAACAAAAAAGTGATTTTTTTAGCTATTTTAGCTTTAGTTGGTTTTAATACTTTTTTTACTTTTGATGGCGATTATGCATATGCGGCGGGAAAGAACTATACATATACAGCCAGTGATTGTAAGAAAGCTGGACTAGAATTTGACAAGCCTGGAATAGGCACTAGGGCTGGTACAGGATGTGTTTTTTATTCAACAAGTGGAGCTATTCTCGGAAATAAGGATATAGACGCTACTGTTTTGGGTAGTAGCAACGACCTTTCTTCTAAAATGGATGCCTATACGACTAACGATTCCGGAAAAGAACCCTCAACATGTCTATCTGGATATAAGAAGGGTAGATATGATTTTGGTCAGGCAAAAGATGTTCCAGCCTGTGTTAAGGATAAAAGTCACAAAGGTTCATCAGGACTACCTTCCGGAGTAAAAGAGTCTGATATTTACGATGAGAAAAGTTGTACTGCTGATGGTGGTAGCTGGTTCTTCTCTGAGAATGATCATCATCGTGGTGAAATGTGCGGTTTTGGTAAAACTCTAAGAGATGATGGTA
>CAUUHU010000010.1:0-18696 GCA_963545035.1 uncultured Candidatus Saccharibacteria bacterium
AGTTGATCGTAAAAATCGGTTAAAAGATTCGCAAGCGGTGCCTCAAAAGAAATCAAAACACGCTCATCGATATAGCTTAAATTCTTTTGTAATCCACGTTTTGAAACGATTAGCTGAATTACCGCACCAACATAATCTTTTGGCACCACAATTTCACCCTTGATCCATGGCTCACGAATTTCAGAAATCCTTGTTTGATCTGGTAAATCAGCTGCGCTCTTAATATCTAACTCTTCACCTGTTGTTAAAATTACATGGTAGTCGGTTGAAGGATTGGTAATTACCAAATCTAGATTATATTCTCGTTCCAAACGCTCACGAACAATATCCATATGAAGAAGCCCAAGAAAACCAATTCGTATACCAAATCCCAAAACTGGCGAATTTTCTGGTTCAAATTGCAATGCAGAATCGCTTAAACTTAGTTTTTCAACCGCATCTTTTAAATCTTGATAATCTTCATTCGAAACTGGGAAAAATCCCGCATAAACAAACGGCTGAACGTTCTGGTATCCTGGCAATGGTTCATTAGCGGGATTTTTCGAAAGTGTTACCGTATCACCAACTTTCGCCTCACGCGTAGTTTTCAAGTTTGTTACGATGTAGCCAATTTCGCCCGCCCCCATTTTATCGTACGGTGTCATTTTTGGCTGAAGCTTACCGATCTCAAGTGCTAGCCCGCTTGAATCGGTTGCCATCATTTTAATTTCATCACCTTTTTTCAATTCACCAGAAAAAATCCGGACATACAAAATTACACCGCGATAATCATCATAATAACTGTCAAAAATCAAAGCTTTTAGTGGTTTCATTAAATCTCCTTTGGTGATGGTATTTTTTCAATCACGGCGTTCAAGACTTCTTCAACACCCATTCCCGTTTTAGCTGAAATATGTAAAATCTCACTTTCATCACACCCTAAAAGATTAATAACTTCTTTCGAAACTCGCGGAATATCTGCAGCCGGTAGGTCAATTTTATTCAATACAGGAATAATTTTCAAATCAGCCGCCATTGCAAGATAAACATTCGCTAATGTTTGAGCTTGAATTCCTTGTGAAGCATCCACAACCAAAATTGCACCCTCACAAGCCTGAAGTGAGCGTGAAACTTCATAAGAAAAATCCACGTGCCCCGGGGTGTCAATTAAATTCAACTCAACACCTTTCCAATTCATTGTTACTGGCGCAAGCTTGATTGTAATTCCTTTTTCCCGTTCCAACTCCATTGAATCCAAAAGTTGCGATTTCATATCACGTTTTTGAACTGTACCTGTAATTTCCATCATTCGATCAGCTAAGGTTGACTTACCGTGATCAATATGTGCAATAATACAAAAATTCCTAATATTTTTTAAATCCATAAACTTTCAATATTTTAACATATTTATAATAGTTGGGCAAATTTATTTAACCTTGATCTGCACAAAGAATACCCTCTTAACTTGCGCAATTATTGGCTCGGCTTCCTTAAGTTTTAATAATTTTGCGGCTAAAACATAGACAGCAGAACTCACAGTTCCAATGAATACGAATTTAGGGAATATCGAGAAGAATCGTAAATCCGAACCTAAAAGAGGCATTTTTGCAACCAAAAGATAACATACAAAACCAGAAAAAGCACTTGCAATAAACATTCTCCCAACCCCTAAAACAAATTGCGCATCAAAAAGTCCATCAATTCTTTTGCGCATCAAAAATAGCAAAATTGCGATTTCAAGAACTGCGCCAATTGCTTGAGCCCATGCTAATCCATAAGCACCAAATTTAAAAATTAAACTGAAAACTATCGCTAAAATAATATTTAAACCAATCGCAACTAATGAGATATAAAATGGCGTTTTCGTATCTTCCATTGCATAAAAACTCCTTGCTGCAATATGGTAAATCGAACGCGCAAAAATCGAAATAACAAGAACCCCTAAAAGTCCAGCGATTAAATCATCGCCACCATTTTTAATAAAACTCACAATGTAGCCACGCAAAAAGAAGAACAAAACCGAAACTGGTAAAGCCAAGAAAATAATCATTCTAAGAGCGGCTTGCAAATCTTTTCGAAAGAGGTCTTTTCGCCCAATTGCTAATCTTTCAGTTAAATTTGGGAAAAATGCTGTAGAAATTGCAACGCCGATTAGATTTACCGGCATCATCTGGAGAGTTAAGCTCTGTGAATACGCGCGCACCGTTCCTGAACCCATTCGGCTGGCCATATTAGTCTCGACAATTGAGTTAACATAATCCAAACCTTGATCCATCGAGCGTGTAGGCAATAATTTCATAACTTGTTGAAAGCCTTTATTCCGCCAAAAAATTCTAAATTGATATTTGAAATCAACGCCAATTAACCCAATTGCCGCAATCAAAAGCTGAAGAACTGACCCAAAAGCCACACCAATTGCAACACCCATGATTCCACCTTCGAAAACCTGAACACCAAAAATATCTATACCATTTGTAAAGAATACTGTTCCAATAATGATACCAATATTATAAATTGCTGGTGCAAGAGCCGAAAAAGTAAACCTTCCTATAGCTTGTTGAATACTTGTAAGTACTGTTGCAATAGCAAAAAGAAAAGGATTGATCGCAATCACACGCATCATCGAAATTGCCAAAGATCGTGAAGATTCACTCAATCCTGGCCCAACGATATATTTAACTAGTGGCTCAGCAAAAATAATAATTAAAATCGAAGTTACAAGTGTTAGTAGGGCTAGTAAATTAAGAATGCTTGTGCTTAACTCCCATGCTGATTTTTTATTTCGATTAGCCATTCGCTGATTAAATACAGGAATAAATGTAACACTTAAAGCGCCTGAAACCAAAATAAAAAACATAAAATCAGGAATTGTAAATGCAACTGTATAGGCATCGATTCCATCAGGGTAAGAATCTAAATAATACGAATTCAATAACCTATCACGCAAAAAGCCTAACAAGCTCGACAAAAGAGTCGAGCTCGCAAGAATAATTGCCGCAAATTTAACTGTTAATCGCGAATTTGCTTTCGAAACAATAGATCGAACTTTAGATTTCATAATTAATCGTGAAGTTTTGCTTCCTTAGGCAATTTAGCATCTTTCAAAATTTCTGCAACCTCTTTTTCATCTAGAGTTTCTTTCTCAAGAAGAGCATCAGTTAAAGCTTTAAGTGGTTTTTTATTTGCCTTAAGAACAGCTGCAGCGCGTTCAACAGCTTCTTTAATTAGTTTAGCGATTTCAGCATCAATTTTCTCTGCTGTTTTTTCAGAATATGGTCGTTCACGAGTCATCTTATCGAAGAACATTCCTGAATTTTCCTCATGAAATACTTGGTCAAGTAGGTCTTTACCCATACCAAATTCAATAACCATATTGCGTGCGATATCTGTTGCATTTCGAAGATCGCTTGAAGCACCTGTCGAAATTCCAGCCTCGCCATAAATCAACATTTCAGCCTGGCGTCCGCCCATTGCGCGCGCCAAAATATCTTTATATTCGAAAATATTTGTATAGCTTCGATCTTCTGGCGGCAAGAACCATGTTACACCACCAGTTCCACCACGTGGAATAATTGTAACCTTATGAACTGGGTCTGAATCTGGCAAAACATGTCCAACAACAGCGTGACCAGCTTCATGCCAAGCAGTAGTTTCGCGTTCTAAATCGCTCATCACTTTTGATTTTCGTTCTGGGCCGATGGCTACTTTTTCGAAAGCCTCTGTAAGGTCATCATTGGTGATAACATCCCGATTATTTCGAGCCGCCAAAATAGCCGCTTCATTCGCGATGTTTGCAAGATCAGCACCAGCAGAACCAGCTGTCTTTTTAGCGAGCGCATTTAAATCTACTGAATCATCAACTTTTTTATTTTTAAAGTGAACTTTCAAAATTGCCAAACGATCTTTTCTCTCAGGAAGAGCGATTTCAACACGACGATCAAATCGACCAGGTCGCAAAAGTGCCGGATCAAGAACGTCAGCGCGGTTTGTCGCTGCAAGAACAATAACGCCAGTGTCTTTTTCGAAACCATCCATTTCAACCAGAATTTGGTTCAAAGTCTGTTCGCGCTCATCATGACCACCACCCATTCCTGAACCACGTTTTCGACCAACAGCATCAATTTCATCAATAAAGATAATTGCAGGCGCATTCTTTTTAGCCTTCGAAAACAGATCTCGAACACGTGAAGCACCAACACCAACAAACATTTCCATAAATTCTGAACCAGAAATCGAGAAGAAAGGAACTTTAGCTTCACCAGCAACCGCACGAGCAAGCATTGTCTTACCAGTTCCTGGATTTCCGACCATCAAAACACCACTTGGGATTTTCGCACCCATTTTTTGGTATTTTTTAGGATCTTTTAAGAAATCAACAACTTCATATAAATCTTGTTTCGCATTCTCATTTCCGGCAACATCTTCAAATTTAATTTTTTTCTTGTCATCGCCGTAAATTTTTGCTCGAGATTTTCCAAAATTCATTGCTTGCGAATTCTGGCCATTTGCCGAACGCATCATTAGCATTAATAGAGCCACAATCGCAATAACCGGAACGATCATGATTGCCAAATTCCATAGAATCTCCGAAGTATTATCTGCTGGGAGAACATTAACAATAGTTCTTCCTTTTTCAAGACCCTGCTCATAGATTGTACCAGCTTCTTTTACAGATTTTTCAGTTGGTTTTTTCTCGCCTTTTTTAGTAACTTTTACATCATTTCCTTGAATTTCAATTTTCGAAATTTCGCCCCTATTAGCACGAGCAATCACATCTGAAATCGGAACATTTTTCAATCCAGCCGAGAAAAAATTCTGACTAGACCAAAATATACCTAAAATAATCGCGATAACAATCGCCCAAAAAAAAGTGTTTCCCGCCCGTTTCGCAAAATTATTCTTCTTATTATCTTTCATTCTGTCCTTTCTCATATTCAACTCTTTCTATTTTAGCAAATTTTTACAGCATTTTCAAATGAAATGATTTTCCCATTTCACTTTAAAAGAATTCAAACTCATCTCTATAAAACCTAACTTCTCGCCCACTTAAAATTTGAGTTTTTGAGCCATTTTTAAAAGTTCGAATCGCTTGCAAAAAATCCGCAATTTGTTTCGAAAGTGGAATTTTGCCAGATTGAATTCGCATAATCTCGCGCAAAACTTCCACACAAACTTCATCAGGGTTATTTCGAAAAAAATTTCGCTCAAATTTTCTCCCATTACCAATTTTCGACAAAATCTCTTTAGCTATTCCTTCAATTTCACGCTTAATTTTAATCTGCTCTTGCCAAATTTCAAAGATTTTATTCAAATCTTCTTCACTAAAATTTACTTTTTTGCGGATTCGATTGCGCGCATATTTCTCGCTCGAATTTGTTGAATCTTCGCGCCATTCTAAACTTTTTTCTTGCGCTTTTTTAAGAATTTCCGCTTTCGAAAACTTTAAAAATGGCCGTTTAATATTCGGCGAGTCAAAACATGCGATCGCTCGCCAACCTCCGCCACGATTTAAATTCATCACAAAAGTTTCAGCTAAATCATTCTTGTGGTGTGCTGTAAAAATTTCAGCATTTTCTCTTTTAGCGAGTGCTCTTAAAAAATCGTATCTTGCTTTTCTTGCTTTTTCTTCGCTAGCATTTTCTCCAAGAAAACCTCTTTCAAACTCAAATTGCAAGTTATTTTTATGCGCAAATTTTTGCACAAATTCAAAATCTTGCATACTTTCTTCGCCGCGAATTCCATGTTCAAAATGCGCAATTATTAAATTATCTTCAACCCATTTCAAGCCATTCTTCTGTTTAAAAAAATCAATCAAAAAATCCGCCAAAACAATCGAATCAACCCCGCCAGAAACCGCCACAAGAATTTTTTTCATATACTTATTCTACCATACTTGCGTTTTGAAATCGATTATGCTAAAATTTAGATAATGGAAAATGGTGGGAAAAATTCGAAAATTAAAGAAGTAAAATTCGAAAAAACGATAAAATTTACGACTGAAAGCATTATTGAGAATGCTCTAAATTTACACGCAACCGATGTTCATATCGAGCCTCGTGAAAATTCAGTTTTGGTGCGTTTTCGAATCGGTGGCGTTCTAAAAAATATGAGCGAGCTTCCAAAAAAAGATTTACCAAAAATAACTAAATATTTCAAATATTTAGCCGGTCTTAATTTTAGCGAGAAGACTTTTCCACAATCATCAACGATTCATTACGGAGAAGCACGAATTCGGATTTCGACAACGCCAGTTTTTTTGGGCGAAAAAATCACTCTTCGCTTAATGCGCGCGCGAAAACACGTTCGAAAACTTAACGAAATTGGACTTTGGGGTGAAAATCTTCGTGCCGTAGAGCAAATTCTTCGCCAACCACGAGGTATAGTTTTTACTGTTGGCGATGGAAGCAATACAACAAATTTTTCAATTTTAAACGAGTTAAATTCATCTGAAAAAAATATTGTAACGATTGAAAAAACGATTGAAAAAACAATCTCCGGAATCAACCAAACTGAAATCAACCCTAAAATTGGCTTAGGCTATTTCGAAATGACTAAATCTGCCCTAAGTCAGAATCCTGATATTCTGTATATCGACAATCTAAACGACAAAAAAACAGCTGAGCTTATTTTTGATTCTGCGATGCGTGGAAAATTCATCATCGCCAGCGTTCCTGTTCGTAAAACTAGTGAAGTTATTCCATTCCTAAACCATCTTGGAATTGAACCATTTCTAGTTATTGCGAATGTTCTTGGAATTATTTCACAAACACTAATGCGAACCATTTCTAAAAAATCTATCGTTAATGTAAAAATCGCAAAAGAAGAGTCTTCATTAATCTTTCAAGAGTTTAATATCTCTCCGCTTCGAATTCACCAACTCGAAAAAGATTTCAAAAATGAGAAACACCCGAAGAACAGCCTTGCGACATCATCAAATTCAATCATTAATCTCCCATCAATCAAAAAAGATATCTCGCCCGAGATTGCATTCTCTGGAACAACTGGAATTTTTGAAGTTCTAAGTTTGCTTGAAGGTAAAATTTCGAAAGAAATTAAAGAATTAATCCCCGTAAACCCAAGTTCTATTGAGATTGAAGAGATTCTCTCTGTAAACAATTTTGTTAACTTACGAACTGATGGCCTTCTAAAGGTTCTTCAAAAAGAAACCGTTTTATCTGAATTAATGCGTAGAACTGGATTTTAACTAATAAATCTGCTAAAATTATAAATTATGTTAATCCTAGCCTCGAATCTATCTAACACCCCTGTAATGAGCCTACAAACCGGCTCTCAGCTCGCAAGAACAGGTAGAGCAGTTATCGACCCTTCTAATCTTCAAATTTTAGCTTATGAGCTAAAAGCAAACACCTTTTTAAACCAAGAAATGTTGATCCGCATCGCTGATATTCGCGAACTCTCAAGAGTTGGCTTTATTGTTGATTCTGGTGAGGATTTTATCCTACCAAACGATGTGTTTAAAATTAAAGAAATTCTTGATTTAAATTTTAACCTCTTAAATTTAAGGGTGGAAGATGAAAAGAAACGTAAAATTGGCAAGATTGTTGATTATACAATCAGCCTTTCGAATTTCTCCGTTCAGCAATTAATTGTTAAACGCCCGTTTATGAAATCTTTTAGTGATCCAACGCTCACAATTCACCGTTCGCAAATTGTTGAAATTAACGATAATAAAATTGTAATCCGTAACGAAGAAGAGTCTATTCCACGAAAAAGTGCCGAAAAAACCGAGAATTTTGTCCCAAATTATGTTAATCCATTTCGAGATTAAAATTCATCTCTGGAAAGTGCTTTCTTAATTTCATCATATGAAAATCCTTGTCGTGCTAAATATGCGACAAGTTTTTTTTCGTCAGCGTATTTTTTAGCCTTTTTTGCAATTATTTTTTGGATTTCCTCCGAATCATTACGCTTTGAATTTTCTAAAATTTGCTCGATAATTTCGCTTGAAACACCTTTCGAAAATAATTCAGATTTTAATTTTTTAATCGAACTTCCTTTTCTTTGGTTTCGATTTTCAATCCAAAATTTTGTAAATTTAAAATCATCAACATAGCCTTTTTCAATCAATCTTCGCAAAGCCTGTTCTGCCGAAACTATCGAAACTCCTTTTTTCTCATAAAATTCACCCGTTTTTTTATTTCGAAGTTTTCGATTTAACGTTTTTTTCCACAAATAATCACGAACTTCCTTTTCAGAATGTGGCCGCATCAAGCAATAGTTAAGCCCAAGAGCGTATAATTTTCCAAATTCACTCTGTTGTTCAAGATTCAAAATTTCATCTTCTGAAAATTTTGCACCAATTTTAACATTCAATTGAGTTAATTGAAAAATATCCAAAGAAAATCGATATTTTCCATTTACAAAAATATTAGCACGGTTCGGATTTTTAACTGCTTGTTTTATATCTGTAATCGTGAAATAGCCATCTTTAAAAATGTCTTCTTTTCGAAAACTCTTTTTTGCAACCTTTTCTTTAAAATCATTTTGATCGAAAATATCTAAAGCCATAATTTAAAAGTAAAATTAGCCCGAATTTTCAGGCTAATTATATTATTTTTCTTCTTTTTCCTCGTTATCAGAAGATTCTTCAGCAATTTCTTCTCCACGAATTTTTGCACGAACTTTTTTCTCAATTTCAGCCATAACTTCTGGATTTTCGAGCAAATATCGTTTAGCATTTTCGCGGCCCTGGCCAATATTTTGATCGTTATATTTATAAAACGCACCTGATTTTCCAAGAATTTCGTGTTCAACCGCTAAGTCTAAAATATCACCTGTTTTCGAAATACCTTCATTATACATAATGTCAAATTCAGCAATTCTAAACGGTGCTGCAATCTTATTTTTAACAATTTTAACCTTTGTACGGTTACCAATTACATCGTCGCCACTTTTAATTTGTGCAGTTCGACGGATATCAGCACGCACTGATGCGTAAAATTTAAGAGCATTACCACCGGTTGTAGTTTCAGGATTACCAAACATCACACCAATTTTCATTCGAATTTGATTAATAAAAATCACCGTTGCTTTTGATTTGTTGATAATTCCAGTGAGTTTTCGAAGCGCTTGCGACATTAATCGAGCCTGAAGACCCATATGTGCGTCACCCATATCGCCATCGATTTCAGCCTGTGGAACTAACGCCGCAACAGAGTCAACAACAATCAAATCAACAGCATTTGAACGTACTAGAGTTTCGGTAATCTCAAGAGCTTGTTCACCATTATCAGGCTGCGCAACAAGCAAATTTTCAGTATCAACACCAAGCTTTTTTGCATAAGCTGGATCAAGCGCATGTTCCGCATCGATAAAAGCTGCAGTTCCACCTTGCTTTTGAATTTCAGCAATTGCATGAAGCGTTAGGGTAGTTTTTCCTGAACTTTCTGGTCCATAAATTTCAATAATTCGTCCTTTTGGATAACCACCACCAAGTGCAATATCTAAACTCAAGCATCCTGAAGGAAGGAGCTCAACATCAACCTTATGGTTTTCACCAAGCTTCATAATTGAACCATCACCAAATTGTTTCGAAATTTGCGCAATCGCTAAATCTAGTGCTTGTTTTTTGCCGCTTTCGGCCATCCCCGTATCTGTTTTCTTCGCCTTAGCCATAAATAATTCTCCTTAAAATAATACCTTTATTTTAACATCTTTCAGTAAAATGTTCAAGGTTATTTTTATATTTATCTTTAATATGCTATAATAAAAATATGAAGAAAAAGTCTGGTTTTACAATTATCGAGATTTGTGTTGTAATTATTTTCTTAATTGCAGCAGGTATAATTCTTACTATTCAGCGTTTCGAACTTCTATCAGTTCAACGTGATCAAACACGCAAGTTAGCAATTAATGAAATTTATTACAACCTTGAAGAAGTTTATTATAAGAAAAATGGTTTCTACCCCGAAAAACTTGATGAAAACGCCGTTAAAGGAATTGATCCAAATCTATTAACCGACCCTTATGGAATCCTAATTAACGAAGAAAAAAGCGACTATCGCTACGAACCTACAAGTTGCGAAAACGGAAAATGTAAAAAATTCTCGCTTCGCACAAAATTAGAAAAAGAAAGCGATTTCGTACGACGTTCGAAAAACTAATATTAAAATAGCCCTAGAGTTAAGCAGGGCTATTTTATATTATTTTACTGACATTTTTACACCTTCTTCAAAAAGTTCGTCCGAAAGCATCTGATTTTCACGTGCTGTTTCCACAATATTGCTTAAAAATTCAGCCTTTTTATCCGGATTTGGCGCAAACGGAAAAGTATAAGTTGACTCATCGCCCATAGTACTTAGTCGCACCGTTCCGTAATCAAACAAATGCTGCAAAATTCCTTCACGAGAATACGAAATATCTTCAATTGCTTCCAGGTTAATTACCTGTTTTCTCTGGTTCATAATCGTGTTTGAGATCCATTCAATCGCGCGCTCATTCGTTATGATTAATCGGTTTGCTCGATAGACAACATAATTTATATAGGTTATTAGAATTAAAAGTGCTGTTATTGAACCGAAAATTAACGAAAGTTGCGGTTTAAAGTTGTCTGGAATCGGAAATGGATTTGGCAAAAAGCAAATAATAATCCAGGCGCTAATCAAGAAAACAGCAATGATTGAACTAAAAATAATATTTAGCAAATAGCCTAACGCATGCCGACGCATAGAAAGCACAACGTACTCATCTTCATCAATCGTAATGTCAGGATACATTCTTACTGATTGATCGTGACGAGCTTTAATTACGCGCGGATCACCAGCAGGAACTTCAACATTCATAACTGGCTGAACTCTAATTGGCTCGCCCAAACTATTTTCGAAGCTTAAATTTTCGTTCTGATTCTGGGCAATTTTTTCCTCAAATTTCTGGGCTAGGCTTTGCTTATCGTTCATCTTTGAATTCCTTTCCTAAATGCTCAAACGCTTTTTTTGTAATTATTCTTCCTCGTGGTGTTCTTTGCAAAAAACCAATCTGCATCAAATATGGTTCATAAAAATCTTCAATTGTCGTAGCTTCATCGCCAGTTAATGCGGCCATCGTGTTTAAGCCAACTGGCCGCGTGCCATAATTTTCGATAACTGATTTTAATAGGTTTCTGTCTGCTGCATCTAAACCCAACTCATCAATTTCGAGCATTTCTAAAGCCTCTTTAACCGTTTTCGAATCGATAATTCCATCACCTTTTACATCCGCATAGTCTCGAACGCGTTTTAAGATGCGGTTTGCAATTCGCGGTGTTAATCTTGCTCGAGTTGAGAGAATATCTGATGCTTCCTTTTCGATATTGCTACCCAATAAATTGCTTGAGCGTAAGATAATTTTCGAAATTTCCTTAGGCTTATAAAATTCCAATCTATAAATATGCCCGAACCGATCTCGGAGCGGTGCCGCCAAACTTCCCGTTCGAGTTGTCGCACCAATAACCGTAAAATGCGGCAAATCCAACCGAACTGAGCGTGCGGCCGGCCCTTTACCAATCACAATATCAAGTTTAAAATCTTCCATCGCAGAATAAAGAATTTCTTCAACGGCGCGTGGCATGCGGTGAATTTCATCAATAAAGAGAATATCGCCGTCCTGCAAATTAGTGACAATAGATGCCAAATCCCCCGCTTTTTCGATTGCTGGGCCAGATGTTATTCGAATATTCGCACCCATTTCACGCGCAATAACATTCGCCATTGTGGTTTTTCCTAATCCTGGCGGACCATAAAGCAAAACGTGATCAATACTTTCACCACGTTTTTTCGCCGCGTCAATTGCAAGCTTTAAATTCTTTTTTAATCGTTCCTGACCAATATATTCATCAAAACTCGTTGGACGTAAAGAAATCTCCACCTGCTGCTCTTGCGGTTCGTCATCATGTAAGTTTGCATCAATAATTCTTTCAATAGCCATTGCTTATATTATACCACGACTTGACAAAAATAGAAAAATTTGTTATAATCCTAATTAGTATTCCACTTTTTGGAATAAGAAAATTTTATGTAGGAGGTGCTCATATGAGCAATTTACAAACTTCAATCAATCGCGATATCGACATTTGGGACAATGCCGTTAAGGTAGCAGGTGGCAACAAGACATTGGCTAAAGAGAATTTAACTGAAGCTATTTTCGATTTCGCAAGAATTATCTCTAAACGCGTATTCCAAAACGGGTTTAAAGTAAATCCAGAATATGCGGTTGTTGAAAATTTGGACGTGAATAGATTTGAAAGCGAACGTATCGCAATTATGACACAAACAAGAAATTGTTTTGCCATCAATAAAAAAGGTGATATTTATAGTATTACCGAAAGCAATAAATACGGCTTTAAAAAGGTGAGTAAAGAAGATATTCTTAATTTGCAGGGTGAGCAGATTGGCTTTTTGCACAGGACAATCTACCTTCTGCGAGAAGAAGTTGTAAAATCCAATAAAAAATAAAATAGTCGCACAGAATGTGCGGCTTTTTTCTTTTTTGAAATTAAATTCCAGCTTTCAACGCTAAAGTAATGCGCTCTTCCGTTGGCAAATCTCGCGGAATTTGTTCTAACGCTTTCGTTGCATCATTTAAATTGAATCCAAGCGCAATAAGCGCCTCTAAAGCTTCATCTGAAGCTAAGCTAATATTAGCACCAACGCCGTCTGGTTTCGAAATTGCCATTCCAACTTTATCTTTCAAATCTAAAATTACACGCTCGGCAGATTTTTTACCAACACCAGCAGCTTTTTGAATAAATTTCACATCTTCGCAAGCAATCGCGTTTCGAACTTCTTCAGTTTCTCCAAGGCTCATAATAGCAATCCCAGCTCTTGGTCCAACCCCTTGAACAGTAATTAATAATTCAAAAAGTTTTTTTGCTGCCAAGCTCGAAAAGCCAAATAATTCTTGGCTTCTGTCAGTAATATTATGATAAGTGTAAAATTTAATCTGCTCGTTTAAAACCGCTCGCTCAAATTCTCCTGCGGGAACAATAACTTCATAGCCAACACCAGAGACATCAACAATCACGCTCCCAGCAAATTTTTCAGCAATTTTTCCAGAAATATGTGCAATCATTACTTAATTTTAACATAATTATTTTAGTTTTTAAATACGCGTCATATAAAAATGCGTAATTGCAGCAGCGAGTGCATCGGCCGCATCATCTGGTTTTGGCACCTCCGCCAAATTCAAAGTTGAACGCACCATTTCTTGCATTTGTTTCTTGTTTGCGCTACCATAACCAGTTAAAGTTTGTTTAATTTGATTTGGCGTGTATTCAGAAATTGGAATTTTCGATTGTTGGGCCGCCAAAATTGCCACGCCTCGAGCTTGCGCAACCGAAATTGCCGTCGTTACGTTTTTCGAAAAGAATAGCTTCTCAATCGAAACTTCATCCGGTTTAGTTTCTTCAATAATCTCTTTTAAACCATTATAAATTTCCTCTAGTCGCACTTCGATTGGCGTATGTGCAGGAGTCGAAATAACTCCTCCTGTAATCATCTTTAGCGGTTTTCCAATCTGGCAATCCACAACACCAAACCCTAGAATTCCCGTTCCCGGGTCGATACCTAAAATTCGCCGTTTTTTCATTTTTTACCTTTCGCTAATTTCGCAAAAATATCCTTCCTAAATTCGAAAAATAAAATTGCTAAAAATATCAAAATAATTACAGCAATAGCCCACCAACCTGTAAATTCAGATTGTTTCGATTCACCCTTATCTTTTTCAACTTCATTATTCGCGCCGTTATTTTTAACTATTTTTCTACAGCGATTTGTTTCGGGGCTGCGCTCGTAACCATCTTTGCATGGTGTTGCTTCTTTTTTCGTATCTGAACTATTTTTTCGACATCGGTTCGTAGTAGGATTGCGCGTATAACCCGGTGCACAAATTGCTAGTTCTTTTGAAGAAGTTGCCAGTGTTGCAATTTTTCTACAGCGATTTGTTTCAGGGTTTCGAATATAACCCTCACGACACTCCGTTGTTGCTATTTTTTCAACTGATATCTTATTACAACGATTCGTTTGCGGATTCAAAAAATATCCATCATTACATTTTTTCTCAGTTTTTTCATCATTTTCAATCCGTTCAGTTTTTTCTTTTTCAGCTTTTTCTTCTTTTATTTTATTACATCTTCCAGTTTCTTCATTTAAAAAATATCCGTCTTCGCAAACTTTTATTTTTTCACACTGTCCTTGTGGATTTAAAGTAAATCCATCTTCGCAAGGCTGAAAAATATTTTCACTATTTTTTGTAATTTTAAAACTTTGGCTCCATTCTTTCCCGTCAAAAATCCAGCTCAAGTCCTTTTTAGAATTTTTTAAATCAACAGTTTGAATTTCCTGGCTATTCGAATCCAATAATGAAATTTTATTTAAACCCATCTTTAAAAGCTTGAAATCTGGATCTATACTTGAATCAATCGAGAAAAAACTATTTGGTAAAATTTCTTCATCTGTAAAAACTTTTTTATATGGCTTTTTTAAACTTCCAAGATGGATTTCAACTGCGCAATTTTTAAGACTTATTTTTTTATTTGTATTATTTTTAAGTTCAATAAATTGCTCGCTCGAATTTGCTAAAACCTCGTTTAATTGTATATTTTCGCAAAAATCAGGCTCCTTTTCTGCCACACCACCAGTTTTAAAAATCACATCATCTTTCGAAATTTCAAAATCACCACCTAAATTTAAATCCCGAACCAAAATATCTTCTTCTGTAAACTCTGGTGCATTTTTATCTTTACAGGTCATTTTTAGGCCGCACAAAAAATCCACATCTTGTCCGTCAAGCCTTAGTTTTATTTGACTTTTTAACAATTCTGGATTTGCAATAAGCTCTCCATCACCGTTTTCACCAAAGGAGATTTGAGATTTTTTAAGGAAAACTCCATTTGAGACTTCGCCAATTATTTTATTTTTCTGAATTATCTCAATTTTCGAAAAATTCAAATCATCGCCTAAATTTGTGATCTCAATCATTGAATTTGAAACTTTCGAAATTAAAATTTTCTGTTCAGAAATAGCCGAAGCTTGATTAAAATTCCCAAAAAATAATAAAGCCAAAACTAAAAATAAAAAATATCTAAAAAATTTCATTCAAACCCCTTCTCTTAAGTACAATTAACATTTCAAACATAGATAAAAGTAGGACCTGTAAAGTGAAATTAGCATTTTTTTGGTTAAATCCAGTATTCGGAGCTAAAATTTTAGTCTTATTCTCTTGCCGAATTGTTGCTGTTTTATTATTTTTTCCTTCAAAATCAACCTTCATTTTAGAAAGCCCACCCTTATTTTTAGTTAAGCTAATATTCGCATTCTGCTTTTTATCATCAATTTTATTTTCATTTATAAGGTTTAAATTGTTGTTTTCACTAATATTATTAGCTTCCTGTTTAGCTAAGCCCTCATCTTTTTCGATTTTCGGAGTCAATTCCTCTGGCTTTTCTAAAATATCACCAGTATTTTCAAGCTCACTCGAATCCTCATCTGTATTTTCAATTGGCTTTTCAATATTATTTTCAAAATTATTATCTATTTCTATTTTTTTATCATTTAATACTAAACCGCCAGTTTTTGGTGAGTAATCATTAAAATTACGCAAACTAAAATCATAGCCTTTTTTTATCTCTGAAGGCTTCATCGTTTCGCCATTTTTGAGAATCTCCTCTTTCGAAACTGCCATTTTTTCTACTCCGCCTGCCGGCTTTAAATCTGTTGAATTCTTTTTATATCCAGCAATACATCTCTTTTCATCCGAACAAATATAGTCTTTCAATTCACCATCGACATATAATCCTAAAATTGGCTGTTGACTAATTGTATCTACATTTCGAAATTCATCTTTAAAACTTACATCCGCATCTGCTGTATCTTGCGAAAAAGTAATATAACTCTGAGATTTCAAAATTCCGTCTTTAAGGTTTGCAATTTCAATCTGTTTTTGGGTATTTCTAATAGAAATTTCCTGAAATTTATAATCTTCACCGCCATTAAAAATCTCCACAAATTCTTTTCCGTTTGTAGCATAAACTCGTGAAATATAAATATTTTTCTGAATAGCAAAAGTATCTTTCGAAAGGAAAAATGCGAGAAAAATCGGCAAAAATCCAACGATTATTAAAAATCTACGCATTTTCCTCCTTTAAAAATTATTAAAAATATTTTAACATAACCAAGATTTTTTTTCAAACCAAAATAAAATCACCCGCCTTTGGAGTGATTTTACAATTAGACTGCAAGTCGTTTTCGGCCTTTTAGTCGGCGTCGTTTCAAAACTTTAATTCCAGCCTTTGAAGACATCTTGTTTCGAAAACCGTGAGTTTTCGCACGATGTCGTTTGTGTGGTTGATGTGTTCTTTTTGGCATATCTATCCTATTTTACACTTTAATATTCAAAAAATCAAGTTTAATACTTTTCATAAGCGTTTTAATCTTTTATTTAAACTTGAATTTCTGCTGAATTCATTTTATAGTATATCATAGTTTTCCACAAAAGACAAGGACTTTTCCACAATTATTACAGTAGTAGTGTGAAACTGTGGAAAAGTTTTAATTCTTTTCAAAAATTATACCATATTTTTATTTCTTTGATTTTTTGGGTTGTTGAAAACTCGAAAATATTATAGAATAGAATTATGAATGAGTTGTGGAAAAACATCTTAGCTGAGCTTGAAATGGACCCTAAAATTCAAGGTGCAAATTTTAAGACTTGGTTTGCTGATACACAACTTTTATCTTTAGAAAATGACCATGCGGTGATTGGTGCTAAAAATTCTTTCATAACCAATACTATCAAGAAAAAATATCTTGATCATATTAAAAAAGCCTTTCGAAATAATGGCAAAAATCCTGAAATTATTTCTTTTGAAGTTATTTCTACAAAAAAACGCAAGAAACAAACTGAAGAAATTCCAGCACATTCTTCAAAAAAACCTTCTGTTGAAGATTTAATTAAAAAGAAGACCGAAAAAGCTAAACATTCTAGCGGTTTAAACAAAGATTATACTTTTGATAACTTTATCGTTGGCGGATCAAACGATCTTGCATTTTTTGCTAGCCAAAATGTTGCTAAAAATCCTGGCATAAAATATAATCCGCTTTATTTTTATGGTGAATCTGGATTAGGAAAAACTCACTTAATGCAAGCGATCGGCAACGAAATCGAAAAAACTCATCCAGAATTAACCGTTCTTTATATTACGATTGAAAATTTCTATCGTGATTTTTTGGATAACGTGCGCTCAAAAAAGCAAGGTTATGCTGATAAATATCGCAATGTTGACGTTTTGATTGTTGACGATATTCAGTTCATCTATGGAAAAGACAAAACTCAAGAAGAGTTTTTCCATACTTTTAATGAATTACACCGGGCCAATAAACAGATCATTCTCTCTAGCGATCGCGCGCCTTCCAGCATTCCAACTCTAACCGACCGCCTAAAAAGCCGTTTCGAAAGTGGAATGACTGTCGATATTCAGCTGCCTGACTTCGAAACTCGTCAAAGCATCGTTGAAGCTCGAGCAGAACACGATAATGTCAAACTCGATCCTGAAGTGTCAGAGTTTATCGCCGAGAACTACCGCACGAATATTCGTGAAATTATCGGAGCGGTAACTCAGCTAATTGCAATGGCAGAGTTGCGAAACATTAAACCAAATCTTGAGCTTGCGCAGGGATTAATTCAAAACAGTCGACCAACTCGACCAAATCATCTCAATTCGAAAAAGATAATTGATAAAACAGCGAAATACCTAGGCGTTTCTAAAGAAGATATCTTGAGTAAATCTCGCCAAAAAGATATTAATCACGCACGCCAAGTTGCTTGCTACTTAATGAAATACGAGTTAAAAATGAGTTTTCCGCAAATCGGTAAGGAATTCTCGCGCGATCATTCAACTATCATGAATGGCGTTTCGAAAATCGAAAAAGGTATTAAATTGGATGCTGAAATCCGTTCCGAAATTGAGAGCTTACGTGATTTAATTTATGAATAGAGTCTAAATGGCTCTATTTTTATATCTGTTAATTTGACATTTTTCATTTTTAGTTTCATAAAAAGCGAACAGTTTTATTTGTTCGCTTTTGACTTTTTATAATTATATTTTATTTATATAACTATTTAAACTACTTCTCTGTTTGCGAAAATATCTTTTTTATTTTATTGCTATGTTTGACAATATATTATTATTATTTTAATAAAGTGTTGAAAGCTTGTGGAAAAATTAAAGATTTCGTTTGGAAAACCTGTAAAAATCTTGCAGAAAAAAATAGCAAAGTTTTACACAAGCTTGCTGTGGATAATTTCCAATTTTCGAAATTGTGAAAAAGTATTTAATTTATGCACAATTTTTCAAAAAGTTTTACTTTGATTTTCCACATAAAAAATGGTATAATTTAAGTAGTGAATAAGTGGTTTTCCACAGTTTCCACAACAACTATTACTATAACTACTACTTTTTAAGAAAAAGGAATTTAAATTTTATGGAACTGACTGTTAATAAAGATGATTTAGCTAAAGCACTCAATAATGTTGAAGGAATTGCAAGTGCAAAAACAAGTATGCCTATTCTTGAGAATATTCTTTTACAAACAGACGGACCAAGACTTTTAATTGCTGCTACAAATTTAGAGATTGCAATTTCACAAAAAATTAGTGCAAAAATCGAAAAAGTTGGTTCAATTATGGTTCCAGCAAGTTTAACGAAAAGTTTTATCAGTAGTCTTC
>CAUUHU010000011.1:0-16629 GCA_963545035.1 uncultured Candidatus Saccharibacteria bacterium
TAGTAAATCCTGCAATTTTATTGAGGGAATTAAGAATTTTTGAATTAATTGGTTTGTGAGTTTTAGCCTCAACCATCAATTTTGAGGCATAATTGTCGGCACCAACATGTACGACTTCTGCTAAAACAGATCCACTCGCTAAAAAACTACCTGAAAGTAAAACTGCTCCTTTTTCTTTTAAAATCAAGTCACTTTCACCAGTAAGCATGGCTTCATTCGCTTCGGCGACACCTTCAATAACGACAGCATCGGATGGAATTTGCTCGCCGGCAGAAATCTTAAGAATATCGTTTAGAACAATTTCTTCGGGTGTAATTTTTTGATCACGCGAAGAACGAATTGCGGTGATTTTTTCTTTACTCATTAGATTGAGCTTGTCTATCATTTTTTTTGCGCGAATTTCGGTAGCGATTCCAGAGATAGCATTAAAAATAATTACTACAAAAAAGATTAAATTACTCCAGGCGCCAACCAAAGCCAGAAGAACCGCAATTGCAAAATTTAAAAAGTTAAAAAGTGTGAAAACATTGCGCTTAATAATTTCCCAAAGGCTATTTTTATTGTCAATTTTAAAATCATTCACCAAGCCTTGCGAAATCCTTTTTCGAACTTCGGCTGCAGTTAATCCATTTAGCTTTTTACTATTATCCATATTATATTCTATTATAACATATTTTATTTTTTTATAAAAAGTGTTAATATATACTATATGAATAAAGTTGCAGAAATAATTAACCAATTAATTAAGGATAAATTTAATATTGAAATTGAGGTTTCTTTAACGCGGCCACGGCCAGAATTTGGTGATTTTGCAACAAATATTGCAATGCAGCTTGCAGGAAAACTTTCGAAAAACCCACGCGAAATTGCTGAAGAGTTGGCGAGTGAGCTTTCGAAAAATGGAATTTTTGAAAAGGTTGAAATTGCGGGTCCTGGTTTTTTGAATTTGCAAGTTTCGGCAAAAAGCCTTGAAAAATTATTGAGTCAAGATTTTAGCGATAGATTTGGCTCGAATGATGAGGGAAAAGGTAAATTAGCTTTGATTGATGGACCAAGCCCAAATATGGCAAAGCCTTATAGTGTCGGGCATTTGCGACCTGGAAATCAAGGGTGGGCAGCAAAAAAGCTACTAGAGTTTTCTGGATGGAAGGTTATCACAGATAATCACTTGGGCGATTATGGAACACCTTTTGGTATTTGGGTTGTTGGTTTTAAAATGTTTTCAAGCGAAGAAAAGCTTGCTAGTCGCGGAGTTTACGAACTGGGTGATGTTTATATTAAAACTAAAGCCGCAATGAAAGAACAAGGTGAAGGTGGGGAAATTGAAAAACTTGCAGAAGAATGGCTTTTGAAGCTTGAAAAAGGTGACAAAGAAGCAATTGAGTTTTCGAACAGATTTAAAGAGATTAGCCTAAAACACATTCATGATGTGATGGCGCGGCTTAAGATCTCAACAGATTATGAGTATGGCGAAGCGTTTTTTGCACCAAAAGGTAAGGCTGCAGTTCGGAAGCTGCTTGAAAGTGGTGTTGCAGTCCAAAATGAAGATGGTTCAGTAATTGTTCCTCTGGATGAATACGGATTTGATGTTCCGCTTTTAGTTCAAAAAAGTAACGGTGCTGCACTTTATGCTACAAACGATCTCGCGACAATTTTATTCCGCGAGGAAGAGTTTGCTCCTGATAAAGTAGTTTACTCAGTTGGTGCTGAACAGCAATTCTATTTTTCACAAATTTTTGCAATGGCAAAAAAGCTTGGCATCAAAACTGAGCTGTACCATCTTTGGTTTGGTGTAATTGACCAGCTCAACGAAGATGGTACGCGTGAAAAAATGTCTTCACGAAAAGGTGTAGTTTTGATGGAGGAGCTTCTTGATAAAGCCGAAGAGCGTGCGCGTGAAATCGTGGCTGGGCGAGATGTCTCTGAAGAAGATGTCAAGAAAATTGCGCTTGGTGCGATTAAATTCTCGGATTTTGCTGCGGATAGGCGAACGAATATTCTTTTCGACTGGGAAAATATTTTTGCATTAACTGGATTTTCTGGTCCATACGTTCAATATTCGGCAGTACGTGTGAACAATATTTTGCGAAAAGAACAGAATTTCGAAATAGTTGATTTTGAGGATTATAATTTCGAAGCTGAAAAGAATATAATTTTGCAATTATTAGCCTTTCCGGAAGTGGTTAAGATTGCTGCACGCGACTTAGAACCTCACAAAATTTCAAAATATCTTTATGATCTAGCACGAGAAATGAATCGATATTACGAAAAAACACGTGTCGCAGATGCACCAGAAATTGAAAAATCAGCAAGAATAACACTTTTAAAGAAAGTTTCGAAAACTTTTGAAAACGGTTTAGACTTGCTTGGTATTGAAATTCCAGAAAAAATGTAGATTTTAGAGCAAGAAAAAGAGCTCTTGAACGAAAAGAGCTCTTTTAGATTAAAAATTAATTTCTTTAAGAATACGATCGATTTTAAGGCGAGTTCGAAGAACGGAGCCTTTGTTTACAATGAAATAATCAGCAATCGCAATTGGCCCACCCTTTTCAAGAGCTTCTATTTCATTAAAATCACGATCATTAACTTCGGCTAGAGTCATTGCACGATCTGGACGCATAGAAATTCGCTTGTGTCGAAGATTTTTAGGCGGAACTAGTGCAATAAGCTTTAGCTCTGTTGGAAAATGTTTTTTGAGAATTTTATATTCCGTCCAGGTATAAAGCCCGTCAGCGATAATACGCTTTTGGCCAGATTTTATTAGTTTTTGAATTTGTTCAACAATTTTGTTAACAATTACGTCTTTTCCGAATTCCTCGCGTAGTTTTGTGCGCATCATTTTTTCATTAGAAGGTGTAATTTCTAAGTCAGCATCCCTCAGGGCGTTAATTACTACGCCACCAAAGTAAACACTCGGGTAGCCTTTTTGCTTAAGATATTCTGTAGTAGTACTTTTACCGCTACCAGCAAGACCAACCAGGGCAATAATTTTTACTGAATCGTTCTTTTTTTGATTTTTGAGGCGTATGATTTGCTTGTTCATGAATAAATTATAGCACAAAAGAAAAAGCCCCTCAAGCAAGGAGCTAATCTGTTTTAATTGGAGTTATTTAATTTTATAAAAATCACCAAGACTATATTTTTTTCCGCTTAAAATATCGTATTCGATCATTTCGTAAGCTTTCAGGATTTCGCTGTTTTCATTTGAGCTAACGAATTGTTTTGTAAGTGCTGGATATTTTTCGCGCAAATCAGCTAATAAGAACTGGAATGGGGAAAGCTTTGAGTTCATTGAGTTTAGCACTAAAAGCTGATTATAAATTAAGCTTGAAGTTCCTAAATCTTGTTTTTCTTTTTCGAAGTTAGAATAAATAAAGAGTGGAGTTCGGCGGATGTCATTTTTTCTTAGCTCTTTTTCGAACATTTCGCCATAAATTCCAGGCCAATGATCACCCCAAAAGACAACAATCGTTTTTTCATCTAACTTGTTAAGTTCTGTTAAAAAGGTTTTTAATGCTTCATCTGATTTCGAAATTCCTTCAAGATAAGTTTGAATGCTTTTTGCGCTATCGGTATTACCGCCATTCTTTGCTTCAACATTAAAACTCTTCTTGTTGTAAAGATTGTCTTCGTAAGGCATGTGATTTTGCATGGTCACAAGATGGATGAATTCGGGCTTTTTGCTGTTTTTGAGCTCTGATAGAACTTCTTTAAAAGCAGAATCATCTGAAATATATTTTGAATTATCTAGCTTAGAAGTATTCTTGAAACTTTCGATACTTTTATATTCTTGAAAACCGAGATTTGGATAAACCGTCTCACGTCGATACATGTTTCGATTATACGGGTGCATTGCTAGAGTTTTATAGCCATTCTCATTGAAATTTTTCACGATTGATGGTGTATCTTTATTTGATGGCACGATTGAAGTATAAGGAATTGAGTTTAGGAAGAAGTTGCTTAATCCAGTAAGTGCTTCAAATTCAACGTTTGCCGTTCCGCCACCATATTCGCTTGATGCCGCCCAGCCTGAACTTTGTGATTTTAGGATTTCTTTCGTGTAAGGGATTGGCTCTGTATTTCCGTAGTCGTAAAGGTGTTTTCCTAATGCTGGATCAATGAAACTTTCACTCATAACATAAACTACGTTTACTTTTTCATTATTAAGTTCTTTGCGGTTTTGATTTTTTTCTGCGGCGATTTTTTGATATTTTTCAACAATTTTTTGAACAGCTTCTTTAGAATATCCATCTGGTTCTTTTTGAGTTTTAGCTTGAAGATTTGAAATTGTTGCCACAATAAAGCCATTTATTTGGTAATTGTAAGATTGGTTAGTAAAATCAACCGAAGTTTTAAGGCTTTCAACCTTAACAAAAGTTCCTTTGCCATTTAGGTTTCGAATTTCAGATGTATATGAGTTGAGGCTAAAACCACAAATTAGAATTACTACAATTTGTGGAATAAAAATAGCTATTTTTTGTTTTTTCGAAAGGTTAAATTGCCAAATTCTTTTCGAAATTTTATTAAAAATGAAGGTAATAAAAGCGATAACTAGTATAGTTAAAATCATATTCAAAAAACGGCTAATGTTAATCATCGACGCCAAGCCTCCAGCTTCGCCCGACATTGCAAGGTCTTCGGGCAAAAATGGAATATTTCGCGAAGCCATTTTTTCGGTGTTGATATACATAATTATAGCAGCAAGCGAATATAAAACACCAAGCCCTATGCGCCAATTTCGGAAGATTCCAACAAATAAAAAGCTGAGTAGAATAGTTATGACTGAGCTATAATTTGCAATTTCAGGCTTTTCTGTAAGTAGATTTTGAGCTTTTTGCCAATCTCCAAACTGAAGCGCTAAAATGAAAGATGTTAAAAATTTTCCTAAAAAATAAATACAAAATATCGAAAATAGCAAAAAGAAATATTTACTCTTAATAGCTTTTTTGAAGACTTTATAATATTTTTTAATTCTTTTTTGGGCTTTTTTCGATAGGTGTTTTTTGAATAATTTATGTAATTTCTTTTTTATTTTTTTGTTTTGCTTTCGAGAAAAAGAGGTAATTTTTTCGAAAGGAACTTTGGCTTTTTTAGGTAATTTAAAGCTCTTAAAATTGATTTTTTTAAATGGTTTCATGGTTATATTTTAACATAAAATGAAAGAAATGATAAATTTAAGCGTTTTTTAAGAATAGTTCGATATAATAACAATGTAGCGTTGCTACAAAAGGAGGATCAATATGAAAGATACAACTAAAATTTATTTAAGCAAACAAGGATTTAAAGAATTAAAAAAGAAAGTTGCAAAATTGGAGCGAGAACAGAAGATGCTCGAAATTGAACTTCGAGACGGAGATGTTAAAGAAGATTTATTGCGACAAAATGATATTTTTGCACGGATTGATGCAATTCGAAGCGAAATTAATGAGAAGAATTTTCAAATTCATAATGCCAAAATTTTGCCACGCAGCAAAAAACGAAATTCGAAAGTTTCAATCGGTTCGTTCGTAGAGCTTTTCGATCGTGCAACTGGGCGAATTATGAAGTTTCGAGTTGTTGAAAGCTTAGAAGCTAACCCGCTTATCGGAAAAATTTCTGCGGAAAGCCCGCTCGGTAAAAGTGTGCTCGGGCGAACTGTGAATGAGATTGTTAGCTGGACGGCTAATTCGCGGAATATGAATATGACACTCGTGGCGATTGGTTAAAAACAGATAAAAGGCGTAAAAAGCGCCTTTTATTTTTGTCTTAATGTTGCTATAATTTAAATAATTACAGTAACTTTTAAAAGGAGAAAAATGGAAATAATACTGATAGTTATTATAATTGCGTTAGCGGCGGTTATAGTTTTTCAATCAATTAAAATTAATAAAAACTTAAACTCTAAAAGCCAAGATCAAGGTATTAATTTACTAAAAATGGATGTCATTGAATTAAACAAGAGTCTAAATCGGATGCGTGAAAACCTTGATTTGAACTTGAATAGTTTTAATGAGAAAGTTTCTGAAAAAATAGAACGAAATAATGTTCAGCTACAAAATTCAATGACAAAACAGATTTCGGAAAGTGCGAAAATTGTTGAAGAAGTTTCGAAACGTCTTACAAAACTTGATGAAACGAATAACCGTGTAGTAAATGTTGCGGATGAACTTAAAACTCTACAAAATGCATTGCAAAATCCGAAGCAACGAGGAGTTTTGGGTGAGTTTTATTTAGCGCAGGTGTTAGAAAATGTTTTACCGCCTAATGCATTCCAGATTCAATATAAATTTAAAAATGGCGAAATTGTTGACGCAGCGATTTTTCTAGATCAAAATAAGATTTTGCCAGTAGATTCAAAATTTAGTCTTGAAAACTATAATCGAATGATTGAGTCTGAAGGTGAAGAGCGCAAATTTTTGGCGAAAAAAGTTCGTGATGACTTAAAAATGCGAATTGATGAAACTTCAAAATATATTCGCCCAGATGAAAATACTATGGATTTTGCGTTTATGTTTATTCCGAGCGAAAGTTTATATTATGATATGTTGATAAATAAAGTTGGTTCACAGGGCTCTGAGCGTGATTTGATTGAATATGCTTTTCGCGATAAGCGGGTGATTGTAGTAAGTCCAACGAGCTTTATGGCCTATCTCCAAACTGTTTTACAAGGATTAAAATCGCTGAAGATCGAAGAGCAAAGTAAGGAAATTCAAAAACGAGTTTCCCAGCTTGGAACGCATATTTCGAAATACGAAGATTTAATGCAACGGCTCGGTAAATCGCTTGGAACGACAGTTAATCATTTTAATAACGCACATAAAGAGTTGGGTAAAATTGATAAAGACGTGATTAAAATTGCAGGTGAAGATAGTAAATCTGGAGTTGAACCTCAATTATTAGATAAGCCAAGAGAGTAAAATCAAAATTAAAAGAGCGAATGTTGTTTCGCTCTTTTTGGTATGATTATTTTTCTTCTTTCGAAGTTTCTTGAATTAACGAATCTAGTGCAAATCCTAGAATTCCACCAAGCAGCGCAGCCCCAATATATGTTGCAATTGCGAATAGAACATTTTGACCTTTAAGCGTAAATGCTTGCAATGAAAATGCTACAGCTGGGTTAAGAATTGCTGATCCGCCAACTACTGTTGAAAGTGATCCTGCGATTAATACAGCAAGGAATAATCCACCACCAACACCGAAAGCTACAGCTGAACTTCCTTTCTTTTTGTCTGAAGTTACAGATGCTACAGCAAAAGCAAATAGGAAAGATCCAATTAACTCTGAAGCAAGAATTAGAATTTCTTTACCTTGTGGAATAACACTAGCTGTAAACATTGTGGCTTTTTGTTGACCATATAATGCAGCCTGTTGAGAGACTTCTGGCGCATTTGAAACGAAAGCGTTTAAAATCACGAAAGCAATCATTGCACCTAGAACTTGAGCAACGATATAAAATAGAGCTTTAGCTGTGCTGATACGGCGAGTTGCCCAAGCACCAACAGTGATTAATGGGTTAACGTGAGCGCCACTAATTTTTCCGGCAATTAATACAATTGCAGCTAGAGCAAATAGTATAACAAGTGGTTGACCCTGTCCTGCAATCACGGCAGCGGCTAATAGGAATGTTCCGATAAATTCAAGAACTACAGCTGTGATAAAGCTTGGTTTTGAAATTTCGCTCATAGAGCTAGACTCTTTTTTAGCGATAGTTTTAACTATTGCTTCGGTTTTTTGGACTTCTTCTGCTACTTTTGAAGTAGCTTTTGAAGCTTTCTTTGAACTGGCTTTTTTTGTTGCCATTTTCCCTCCTTAGTTTAACTTATATTTATATTTTAACATAAACTTTTCTAAAAAGTCAAAATTTGATACAATAAGGGTATGGCTTTATATGTACGACAAGACGATAATCGCACGGAACTGCAAGAGAAGATTGCAGCAGAACTCCGTGAAAAACAGATTAAAAATTCACTTGGTGAAGGAGATGGCACACCAAAAAATAAGAAAGAAAATCCTGATATTGAAGATAGTACATATCTTGAAGGAACTAAAGAAACAACAGGCTTGGCGTTTGTCTGGCTTTTGGTGTTTTTGGCGATTTTGATTGCTTTAGGTCTCTATATCTGGGTAGCTTCACAGCGAGTTTAGGTTTTTTGAAAATCGACAAACTAGCACGATTGTGATATAATGAAATCAGTTATGGAACAAATTCAACAGATTAGGGAAGAGCTTTTGGCGGAGCTTAAAACACTTGAAAATCCAAGTGATATTTTAAAATCGTCAAAGATTAAGGAACTTTATAAAATTATCCCAACTTTACCAAATGAGCAAAAGGGTGAGTTTGGTTCAAAAGTTAATGATTTGAAAAATGAGATTCAGGCTGAAGTTTCGAAAATTCTTGAAGAAAAGGAAAATTCTGAAATTGAAGAAATTGATATTTCGGCTCCTTTTGCAGCAAGTTCACACGAGAAAATTGCTAAAAAGCCTCAGCTTTTAAGTGCGGAGAACGGCTCGAAACATCCACTCCAAAAAGAGCTTGAAAAAGTTATAGATATTTACACTAGGATGGGCTTTGAAGCAATCGAATCTCGTCAAATTGATAACGACTGGAATATGTTTGGAGCGTTGAATTTTCCAGAAAATCACCCGGCACGAGATGGTTATGATACTTTTCGAACCGAGGAAAACTTTATTCCGCCAGCGCACACCTCAACAATGCAAAACCGCGTTTTAAAACACGGCAAAAAACAGCTTGAAGAAGAGGGGCAAATTGCGCACGTTTCTTATGGACGAGTTTTTCGAAACGAAGACTTGGACGCGACCCACGAACATACTTTCTATCAATGTGAGGGTGTTTTTGTGAGTGAGACTGCAAACTTAGCGCAAATGCTCGGCACGCTTCACGCTTTTTTTGAAGAATACTATGGTCAAAAATTAGAAATCCGCACGCAGCCGGGTTATTTTCCGTTTACAGAACCAAGCCTTGAGTTTTTAATTGAAAAACCAGAGGCACTTGGTGGTAAAAAAGGTGAATGGCTTGAAATGCTTGGATGCGGAATGATTCACCCAAATGTTTTAGAGTCTGCTGGAATTGACAGTAAAAAATACCGTGGTTTTGCATGGGGTGGTGGAATTGAACGGTTGGTTATGTTGAAATATGGAATTTCGGATATTCGTTATTTCGAAAGTGCTAAACTGGAATTCTTGAAGGAATTTTAACGTTAAGTAAGTTATAAAAGTAATAATAAATTAAGAGGGAATAATGATAATTTCAGTAAATTGGCTTAAAAAATTTGTTCCAGATTTGCCAGAGATTGATGAACTTTCGAAATTGATTGGTGCACGATTAGTTGAGATTGAAAGTATTGAAAATTTAAACGAAAAATATAAAGATGTAATTATTGCACGCGTAATTTCAGCTAAAAAAGTTGAAGGTAGCGATCATTTGAATTTGTGTAAAATTGATGATGGTGGTACGCGCGATGGTGTTGAACGTGACGAAAATGGGTTTATTCAAGTAGTTTGTGGTGCGCCAAACGTAAGAGAAGGTCTTTTTGTGGCTTGGCTGCCGCCTAAAGCAATCGTTCCAGAAACTTTTGGTGGTGAAAACTTTCAGCTTAGCGCCCGAAAACTAATGGGTAACATGAGTAATGGTATGATTGCGAGTCTTAGAGAGCTTGGCTTGGGTGATGAACATAATGGAATTCTAGAAATTTCGCCAGAAGCTTTCGAAAATGGTCTTCAAGCGGGTGATTCTTTCGCAGAGAAATTTGAACTTAACGACTATCTTCTTGAAGTTGAAAACAAAAGCTTGACACATCGACCTGACTGTTTTGGGGCTATTGGATTTGCGCGCGAAGTTGCTGGCATTTTGGGCCAGAAATTTGTTGAGCCAGATTTTATAAAACAATCGGATTTTGGTTTTGCGATCAATAATGACAAATCGATTGTAATCGAAGTTCAAGATTCTGGAATTTGCGAACGCTACACGGCGGCTGTTTTTGATGTTTCTAATATTTTGAAAAATCCAAATTTAACACTTGAGAAAACTTATCTTTTACGTTCTGGGATGCGATCAATTGATGCGATAACTGATTTGGCGAATGGGTTAATGCTTGAAACCGGCCAACCGCTTCACACTTTTGATTTTGATAAATTGGTTGAAATCAACGGTGGTGAAAATATTAAAATGACTGTTCGAAAAGCTTTCGAAAATGAAGAACTTGAGCTTTTGGACGGCCGAAAAATTAAAATGAGCCAGAATGATATTGTGATTGCGACAGGTGAGAACGGTGAAAATGCCGTGGCTCTTGCGGGTGCAATGGGTGGAAAATCAACTGAAATCGATGAAAATACGACGCGAATTTTAGTAGAAAGTGCAACTTTTAACCTCTATAATTTACGAAACACTCAAATGCGACACGGAATTTTTTCGGAAGCGATCACTCGGTTTACAAAAGGTGTGCCAGAAATGATGTCACGAAAAGTTCTAGATTTGTTTGGTACAGAACTTTTGGCAATTGGCGGAAAATCTTTAAGTGAAATCGCAGATTCGAAGGGTGATTTTTACTATAATAAATCTGAAATTTCAGTTTCAAAAGATAAAATTAATCAAATTCTGGGAACGAATTTTTCTAGTGAAGAAATTCAAAAAACTCTAGAAAATGTTGGAATTTTAACCAAAAATGAAAATTCTGAAACATTTGTAGTTCCATTTTGGCGAAATGATCTACATATTGAAGAGGATCTAATTGAAGAAGTCGGCCGATTGAACGGTTATGATAATATTAAATTACAGCTTCCAAAACGAACATTTAGAGCTGTAAAGAAAGCAAAAATTGATTTACTCCAGTCTGAAATTCGTGAAATTTTAGTAGCAAGTGGTGCGAATGAGATTTTGACCTACACCTTTGTTCACGGTGATTTACTTGAAAAAGCCGGACAAGATCCAAAAAATGCCTATAAAATTGTAAATTCAATTTCACCAGAATTGCAATATTATCGCCAAACTTTAATGCCAAGCTTACTTTCGAAAGTTAACCAGAATATTCGCGCTGGTTTTAGCGAATTTGCTATTTTTGAAATGAATAAAATAACTGAAAAAGCACTTGGCTTAAACGAGGAAAATGTTCCATTTGAGCAGAAAAAGTTAGCCGTTGTTTACACAAAAAATAAAGGTGAAAATGCATTTTTTGAGTCTAAGAATTATGCAGAATTTCTGTTTAAGAAACTCGGCTTAAAAGTTGAATTTGTAAAATTTGATCTTTCGAAATCGCCACTTTCAACCGAATTTGAACCAAAACGTTCAGCTTTGATTAAAATTTCAGATTCCGAAGGTGAAAAAATCTTGGGCGTAATTGGTGAGTTCAAGAAAAAGATTCAAAAAGCTTTAAAACTACCAGAATCAACCGCCGGTTTTGAGCTTGATCTAGGAATTTTACTTGAAAACACAGGAAGAACAAGTGTAAAAATTAAAGATTTTTCAAAATTCCAATCTGTTGAGCGTGATATTTCAATAAACGTTGATGAATCACGGCAATTTGCTGAAATTTTCGGGATTTTTGAAAATATTTCGAGTGAATTTAAAGGTGTTGAGATTGAAACTTTGCCAATAGATATATTTAGTAATGGCGATGGTACAAAAAATATTTCAATTCGGTTTAAGATTACACCTTTCGAAAAAACCTTAAATGGTGATGAAATTCGTGAAATTATGCAAAAAATTGAAGAAAAAGCCGTAAAAAATGGCGGAAAGATAATCTAGGAGGGAAAATGGCAAATAAGAAAAACTCACTACAAACTGGAACACCAACTTGGGCGCGCGTGTCGATTTGGGGAATTCTAATTTTAACAGTAGTTTCAACAGTTGCGCTTTATGCTTCGTCATTCTTGCAAACTAAAACTCAACAAGAAGATCAAAAAAAGCAGTCGCAACTTTTGAAGACTTATCAAGAATATCAAAAGAAAGTTGAGGCTCAAGCTAAAGAGCTTTCAGCGAAATATTATGATATTTTCAAAGAGTATGAAAAAGCTCCAAGTGCGTTCAATGCTGCGAGCGTGAAGGAGCTTTCAAAGGTAGATTTAAAAGAGGGTGATGGTGCAGAATTTACCGATTCAACAACAAAATTTCAGGCTTACTACATTGGCTGGAAGCCTGACGGAACAGTGTTTGATAGTAGTTTCTCGAATGGTAGCTTAAAATCTCCAGCCGTCTTCCAGAAGGAAAATAACGAATGGAACGTAATTAAGGGTTGGAGCGAAGGCTTAAAGGGCATGAAAGTTGGTGGAATTCGTGAACTAACAATTCCTGCGGATAAAGCTTACGGTGCTCAAGGATCACCTAATAGTGAAGATTCTTCAAAGAGTATCGCCCCAAATACACCTCTGAAGTTTATCGTGATGTTAATTCCAGATTTTGAGGAAGTTCCGCAACCAGATTTACAGGGTATCGAATAGAGTGGTAGATTTAGTAATTATCGGCTCTGGACCGTCAGCTCTTAGTGCGGCAATTTATGCCGCTCGCGATGGGCTGGAGGTTCAAGTTTTTGAAAAATCAGCATTTGGTGGAATCGTAACGAATTCGGATTTAATCGAGAATTATCCTGGTTTTGACGAGGGAATCTCTGGCTTAGAGCTTTCGAAAAAAATGAAAATTCAGGCTGAAAAATTTGGTGCAAAGTTTGATTATGGTGAAGTTTTGGAATTTTCGAACAAAGGAAATTTTATAGAGTTAAATATTGATGGCGATTTTCTAGAGGCAAAAACTGTTTTAGTTGCAACCGGAAATTCTTATAAAATGCTTGGTCTCCCTCGTGAAGAAGAATTTTTTGGAAGGGGAATTCATACTTGCGCTACTTGCGACGGCCCATTTTATGCAGGAAAAGATTTGATTGCAGTTGGCGGCGGAAACTCGGCAATTACGGAAGCCTTATTCTTGAGCAAGTTTTCGAAAGTGAATCTTTTGGTTCGAAATCAAATTTCAGCACAAGAGATACTTCAAAAGAGGTTGTTTGAAGCAGTTGAACAGGGTAAAATTAATCTGTTTTTAAAAACTGAAATCAAAGAATTATTATTTGAAAAAACTGATTTTGGCGAAAAAATAATTGGTGTGCGAGTTCGGCAAAAGACTGAAGATGGTGAAAAAACTTTCAACATTAAATCAGCGGCAATTTTTGAATTTATCGGTTTGAACCCAAATTCTGATTTTGCTAAAAGATCGGGAGTTGAAACGAATGATAGAGGCGAAATTATTGTAAAATCAAATTTTGAGACAAATATTCCGCAAGTTTATGCATCTGGTGATATTTTAGAAAATTCTCAAAAACAGATTGTAGTGGCGGCTTCAACAGGGGCTCAAGCTGCAATAAATATCGCTAATTTTATCCATAATAATTTAAAATAGGGTTAAAGGCCCTATTTATTTTTAGAAATGGATTGATAAATTAGATTTATGAAAAGTGAAAAATATTCTCAAGCGTGGTATAATTAAAGATAATGAAAAAACTAGTGATTATTGATGGAAAAAGCGTATTTTATAGGGGTTATTACGCAATGAAAAATTTAAGTCTTGAAGACGGAACACCAACTGGCGGAGTTTTTGGTTTTGCAAGTTTGGCCTTTGAGGTAATTCGAAAGTTGAAGCCAGATTATGTGGTAGTAGCTTGGGATAAAAAAGGAACTTCAACTGCTAAAAGGAGCGCGATTTACCCTGAATATAAAGCTGGTCGTAAAAAAGCGCCAGATGATTTTTATGAGCAAATTCCACTGTTAAAGGATTTTTTGAAAACTTTGGGCTGGCCACTTTTCGAAACTGACGGTTATGAGGCGGATGATATTTTGGGAACACTAGCACTTCAAGCTAATAAACTTGGTGTTGAGGCTAATTTGATTACATCTGATCTTGATATGCTGCAGTTAATTGATCAAAATACAAAAGTTTTTGCAATGAAGCGAGGTTTTTCAGAGATTGAAGAGTTTGATCTTGAATATTTTGAAGAAAAATACGGCTTAAAACAATCTCAGTTTTTAGATTTAAAGGCGCTTCAGGGTGATTCAAGTGATAATATTCCGGGTGTTCCAGGAATTGGGCCAAAAACAGCAACACAACTTTTGCAGGAATTCTTTACTCTTGAAGGAATTTATGAAAACCTAGATAAAATCAAACCATCTTGGCGGAAAAAACTTGAGGACGGCAAAGAATCGGCATTTATGAGCAAGGAGATTGCTAAAATTTTTTTGGATGCACCGGTTGAAATTGATTTTAACGCTGCCGATATTCATAACTTTAACTATGAAGAAGTACTAAAAGAGCTTCGAAAATTAGAATTTAACTCTCTGATTAAAAAAATTCCCAAAGAAATGAAAGCAGGCTCAGTAAATTTTGAAAATAGCAATCAGATGAATATTTTTAGTGAACCTGAACATGAAATAAAAAATCTTGATTTTTTGCCAGAAATTAAAGCCGAAGATTTCTTTAAAAAGAATCAAGAAATGGTTTTCTTTGATCTTGATCAGGATTCGAAACAGATTTTTGTTTCGGATTTTGAGAATATTTCTCAATTTAAAGTTGAAACTTTTTTGAATTTTCAGGAATTTTTCAAAAATACAAAAACAGCCTTTTTTAATGCAAAAGAAACTTTTCATAGTTTAGCAAAAAATAATATCGATTTTTGTGAATGGCGAGAAATTTATGATATTGAACAGATGGAGTTTTTACTGAATGCGTTAATTCGCGATAAAACCTTAAGCGGTATTTTTGGCGAAAAAATAAACGAAAACGAGCCAAAAAATAGAATTTCGGCGATGCGAATTATTTTTGAAGAACAGCAAAAAAAGCTTGAAAAAGTGCCAAAAATTCGTGAAATTGCTGAAAAATTAGATTTTCCAATGAGTCGAGTTTTGTTTAAAATGGAGCAAGTTGGTGTTGAGATTTGTCCGAATATTTTTGCAAAAATGAGTGAAAATTTTGCCAGAGAAATTGCTAAATTAGAATCTGAAATTTTTCAAATTGCAGGCAGGGAATTTAACGTAGCGAGTCCACTTCAACTTTCGAAAATTCTGTTTGAAGATTTAGCTTTGCCAACAAAAGGTATTAAAAAATCAAAAAATGGTTTTTCGACTGGCCAAAAAGAATTGGATAAATTGCGTGAATTTAGCCCGATTATTGAAAAAATTGAACGCTTTAGAGAATTTTCAAAATTAAAAAATACCTATGTTGACGCTTTACCAAAACTTGCCGATAAAAATAACCGAATTCACAGCACTTTTGCGCAAGATATCACATCAACAGGTCGACTTTCTTCGAGTAATCCAAATTTGCAAAATATCCCAATCAGATCAGATCTTGGCCGAAAAATTCGTGAAGGCTTTGTAGCTAAAGAAGGAAATCTTTTGGTCTCGGCGGATTATTCGCAGTTCGAGTTGCGTCTCGCTGCCATTTTGTCAGGAGATGAGACGCTCGTTGAAACTTTTGATAAAGATTTAGATATTCACGCAAAAACGGCCAGTGAAGTTTTTAACGTTCCACTAGAGGAAGTTTCGAAAGATCAGCGACGTGTTGCAAAAATCATTAATTTTAGCGTTCTTTATGGTGTTGGTGCACATAATCTTTCAGGCACAATTGGCGTTGGTTTTTATGAGGCCAAAAAATATATTGAAGAGTATTTTAACGCCCACAAACCAATTCAAGATTTTATGGATAAAACTTTAGAGAAAGCTAAAAATGAAGGTTATGTTGAAACATTTTTTGGCCGAAGGCGACCTACGCCAGATATAAATTCAAGCAATTATATGATTCGTGAAATGGCCAAACGGGCTGCACAAAATATGCCAATTCAGGGAACTGAAGCGGATTTAATGAAGCGAGCAATGCTTGCTGTTGATGAAAAAATTACACAAGCGGGTTTGGGTGAACAAATTTTGCAGATTCATGATTCGATTTTAATAGAAACGCCAGAAGAAAACGCAGATAAAGTTGCTGAAATTCTAAAAAATGTGATGGAGAGTGTTGCGCCAGAATTACCAGTTAGACTAAAGGTTGAGGTTTCAACAGGTAAAAACTGGCTAGCATTATGAAAAAACCCGCTTTAGTATAAAGCGGGTTTGGGTAAGAAAAAGAGTTGATTTTTTACATTAAAAGAAAGATGTTATTTTTCTTTCTTGTTTTGAAATAATCCAAAGAGGGTCACTGCGACTGCGGCAAACCCTAGCAATGTTGCGAAAAATCCGTTATTATTGTTATGGTTAGCTGCGGTATCTACTGTACCAGAGGCCTCCTTAACAATAGCTTGTGAATTTTCAACACTTGGATTAGCGTTAGTTTTTGCTTGTTCTGCTGGAGCAGAATTTGCGTTAGCTTTTTCAGCTTTATTTTCTACAGAGCTATCTTTAGTTACTGCAGCTTTTTTGCTGTTAGTATCTTTAGATTTATCTGCTTTAGCTGGTTTGCTGTCGGCTTTATTAGCTTTGGCATCTTTAGCTTTTTCGCTAGCAGTAGTTTTATCATCTGTTTTTTGAGATGGTTTTTCTACTGAAGGCGCTGGTGTTTCACTAGTGCTTGGGCTCACGCTTGGAGCAGGAGCTTCGCTAGTTGAAGGCGCAGGCGCTGGTGTTTCACTAGTGCTTGGGCTCACGCTTGGAGCAGGAGCTTCACTA